>CAYNDY010000005.1:3968-25514 GCA_964396105.1 uncultured Muribaculaceae bacterium | reverse complement strand
TGAAGAACATCATATTTCACGAAATGCGGAAAGAATGAATTCCCTCTCCGGCGCGCCCCGGCCATATCCGAAGCCCCGAACGGCTGCCCCGCAGCGACCTTCAGCGCGTCCTCGCTGATGTCCACGCCCCAGACTTCAGCGCCCGGAATCTCCAGCGCCATAGTCCAGGCGATGCAGCCCGAGCCCGTGCAAAGATCCAGAATCCTCGGCCGCGAAGTCCCGCCACCGAAGTCCTCAATCACCATCCGGCAAAGTTCCTCGGTCTCGGGCCGTGGAATCAGCACGGCAGGCCCCACATTAAACCTACGCCCGTAAAACTCAGCCCATCCGGTAATATATTGAAGCGGCTCCCCCGTCGAAAGCCTCCGCGCACAACTCATAAAAGCGACGCAATCAGAGTCCGGAATTTCCAAAAAAGGGTCAATAAGCCGCGCGTATGGCTGAAGATGAAGCACATCAGCGCACATCACATCCAGAAGAGCATCCCGCTCCCCCGCCGAAGGATATTCCCCCTCGATGCACCTGCGCCCGGCATCAAATAAATCTTTCAACCACATAAGAATCAGAAATCAATTTAGCGGACGCAAATTTAGGTATTATTCCAAACTTATTCTTATCTTTTCAAAGCAAGTTTATCTATCATAATGGTTTCTCAGTCGCAGTTCGAGCTCACCTATCCGATCAAGCAGTTCGTTCCAGTCCGGTTTGTCTCCGTATATCATTGATGTAGCCATAAGCTGATAATCAGCCTTCCAGCCTTCGAGGAATTTCTCCGGAGGGATGAGTTTTATATTGTCACGGATGTCGCAGGCATAATCCACCCCTGACAAGGATGTGAAAGTCTCCCTGTGGTGTCGCACAGCCTCCCAAAGCCGGTCATCCGAAACCGCCTTGATGGCAAAATCCCTATCCATCATCATTGACAGGTCATAAAGGTGGCGGGATTTACGGTCTGCCGGCAAAGTCGTCCTCTCAATGGAAAACAATTCGTGAAGAAGAAATGCCTTCTCGACAAAAGTCTTCGCAGGCGTGGCCGTAATGACATCAACATTGCAAATACTCGTCTCCATTGTCGGGATCCTCTCCTCAACGATTGATTTAAGACTCAGATTCATCACAGGTTCCATCAGCGAACGGGCACCGGCTTCAAGAATGACAACAGGCTTGATATACTCAATAGTCCGGGGCAAAAGGGATTTATACGCGACATACAGGAGTCTCGGCTCAGGATAAGTTCTGTCCCCCTCTCCGTCCTCTTCCACATCGACATTGAGCCTGTTGTCAAGACCATAGCGTGCAATCTGCCGTCGCAGAACCTCCGAAAGTTTTTCCCTCACGAACAAGGACGAGGACTTGCGAAGCTTCTTCAGCTGTTTCTTGGTTAGTTCGCCCTCAAGGCCGAAAAGAGAAGGATTCACAGCGAGGTCTATGTCCTCCGAGAAGCGTTCAATCAGTCCGCCCGCCTTGCTGAGCGAGGTCCCGCCTTTGAATATCATATCGTCCTTCAGCTCCGAGTCAAAAAGCAGTTGAAGCACAACCGTCACCCACAGGTCCTTTTCAATCGCCTGCTCCGGAAGCCCCATCCTGTTGCGACATTCTTCCAGGACAAGCCTTTGCTGCCTTTGGGTCAACTCGAAGAAATTATTCATACAACTCCTCCACAATTTTTCTAATCCATAGCGGCATCAGTTTCAAGTCTGAAACAGAAAACCGCTGAGGGTGATTTTCATCAATTATCTTCTTGAGACGCGCACGATGCTCCGGAGTGACATTTTCTTCACCCAAGTCACGAAGCGCGGTAGTAATCAACATCGCAAGACGTTCGGAGAATGAGAGTTTCTTTGGTGAAACGTGCTGAAATAGAATCCCCCGTCCGTCCTTTACTGTAACTTTTCTGCCGGCGCCGTCAGTCAGATATACATAATTCATCGGCACTTGAGTGGACAAGCCAAGTATATTCTGTGCCAAAGCCGGCCCGGGACATATCCGCACCTTATCCCGCCTTGCTATTGCATTTGCTATTTCTTCAAAAGATGGATACAAAACGCCCAGGCCAAGGTTCTTGTCAACTTTCGGATAACAATAAATGCCGTGGCATATATGCAGCAACTCGCCCTTCTGAGCCAAACGGCTTAATGCCTTCTGCACTGAATCCGGCTCTCCGCAATGAGAATATTCTGCCGTAGAAAAAACTGTACCCATCCCGCGCTTCTTTAGTGAGTTAATTATTTTGTCATCAATGCTTTCAGTCATAATTTTATCTATATTTTGTCGGTTTTATATCATATATTTCCGACGCAAATATATAAAAAGCATTTGATAAATCAAATTTGCAAGTCCCAGCAGAGGCACCCCTGCCTGTGCCGCTGCAAAGGGACGAAGAATTAGCCGTTTAATGAAGGTTCAACGGATAAAAATTCAAAATCAGACTTAGAGACGTCTGAAAGGGCGTTTTCGTAATAAAAAACTACGAATCGTTGTAAAACGATTCGCCCGAAAATTCAAAATATTCAGATATCCCCTCCTGGAAATCAATGAATTACACACAAAGACAACAAAATAGCCGTTGATTGGAACTTTCAACGGCTATGATGCAAAAACGGGGATGGATTTGGCGCTGTTATTTGGATCCCTCAAGAGCGAACTCCCAGGTTCGCTTGTAATCGCGCAGGGTGCAGACTTTCGCGGTGCGGTCCGTGAGGTTGTACACCACCGACCACTGGGTGTTGCTGGTGAGCCTCTCGGGGTTCTTCGGCTGGGAAGCCGCATTGAGAGTCGCCATTGCCTCAGCCTCCGTGAGAATGTTGCCGTGGACCTTGAGACTGTCGGCTATCTTGTCGTAGCGGTCGCGGCCGTGGTCTGACAGGCCGCCGTATTCGTGCTGGGCCATCTTTGGGGAGACATAGAAATTCGTCACATACCTTTCACCCTTCAGCGGGTCGTAGGTGTTCGGATTTTTGCCGTCTCCCTCATAGACATACTCCACGACTGCGGAGTTGCCCTCCGCGTCGGCGAGGAAGAAATGGTAGTTACCGGCGTTGTCGAACGTGGCGTTCATATCGAAATTGCCGAGTTTCTCGATGGCCTCGTCCACATCTTTCGCAGTGTCAAGCAGATAGCGCATAGCCGTGGAAGTGGCGATTTTCTTCTTGCCGGTGCTCTGCATCGTCGGTTCACCGTCAAGATGCAGCACTCCCACAGCAAGTCCCTTCTCGTTCATTCCGTCCATCAGGACATAAGGGAACGTCATTATGTTGGAAATGTCGGTCACTCCGTCGTTGAAAAATCCCCGCTTGTAGCCAATCCAATAGGCATCTACAATGCAGATGGACTTGTAGCCGTCCTTCGGGGCAGTACGCACAAGCACAGCGGCAATGTCCTCAGGATGAGCGAAGTCGAAGTTGCGTCCCATCAGGCACTTGCCATCCGGGGTCTTTGCTGCGAAAGCGCTGCACCCGCTGCCATAACTCATCGCGGAGGCCTTGGCGGGAGCGACGTCATAGAGCTCCTTCACAGCAAAATTCGCGATGTCGTTCATAGTAACAACCTGGTAGGTGTTGATGCAGGCGTCCAGCTTATAGTCGGCAGTGTAGTTCAGCTCATAGAATCCTCCGATTCCGTCGAGATCCTTCATCGAACGGACCATCTCCAGTTTGGATTCATCAGTAAGATATTTTGCCTCGTTTGGCCCCCTGTGGCGGTCTTTCTGGCAGGAGGTGAGACTCAAGAGAGAGAGGAGCAGCAGGGTGCTGCAGCAGAGGATTGGAAGGCTTCGCATTGGTTGATGGTTTTAATTGTTAATAATTAAGGTTCAGATTAATGGGAGCGGGCGATGACTGACTCTTTGCGGTCGTCTTGGCGAAAGCGGGGCCGGGCGGGATTACAGGTCGCGGGCAGCGCGGACATTGGCCGTATCCCACTTTGAGGCGGACCAAGGCCCGAGAGCCGAATACACCTTGTAGTATTCATCAGTAGCAGTTCCCTTTGTCGAAGACCAATAACTGGACGGCTGAGTAAAAAAAATCTCGCTCCCACCTACTGCCGTGAGTATCGGATTCAGGGTTTTATAGGTATAGCGCAGCGCGTCAAGTTGAGCAGAAGTCGGCATATACCAGCCCGCGCCCTTTGCCGCGCACCACGCAAGCCCCGTATCCCAGTTTTCGCTGACTTCGTCAAGAGAAAGAATCGAGACGGTTGTGATAGTCTCCGTCATCGTCTGGAACACCACTCCGCCCACTCCGTTGATGGAGACATACTGGCCAAACTGGAGGAAACTCGGATCCCTGCCCACTGAGACTATAAGTTTCACAGTCACAGGAACATCGAGAGACTTGATGGACAGGTTCTTCAGCAGGTCAAGCTCCGTGATGGAAGTTTTCTGCACATTGAGAGTCTGAAGCGCGGTATTCGTGGAGAGGTCGACTGAAGCGAGGTTCGTGCCGGACACATCAAGCGTAGTGAGCGCCGTGCACTTGGAAAGGTTCAGCGAGGTGAGTGATGTCTTCGAGGCGTTGAGAATGGTTAGGGCCGCGTTGTTGGAAACATTGAGGGTTGTGAGAGCGGGGTTGGAGGACACGTCGAGAGAATCCAGGGCGCTGCAGCCCGAGACATTGAGCGTCGTAAGAGCCTTGTTGGAGGAAAGCGTCAGGGAAGTAAGGGAGGCATTGTTCGACGCGTTGATGGATGCCAGAGACGAATTTTCTGAGATATTGAGCGAGGTGAACTTATTGTTCGAGCAGTCCAGCGTCTTGAGGGAGAGCAACTGCGGGAGAATGTCGTCGATGGAGGTGAGCCCATAGCCCGAAAGATTGATGGAAGTCACCTTGTCCATATTCTCCAGAACCCCGTCCCCGTCGGAGTCGAAATTGTTGAGAAGATACTTCACAAGCGGCATCTCGGGGGCTGTCGGGACTATCCTGTAATACCTTGACAGGCTCTCCGTGCTCCCCTGCGAGACCTTGAGAGCCATCTTCAGCTGCAGGTTGCCGAAAATGAAGGCCTTGCCGAGAGGGTCGGTGCAGACGGTTATGGAGAGCACCCCGTCTTTGGCGGAGGCTCCGGTTATGCTGAGCGAGACGCTTTCGCTGTCAGTGTCACCGGTGAAGGTGTAGGCGCGAAGGGAAAGGGCTGACTGATAGTCCTTCGCAAGTGCCTCGGCCTGAGATGAGGGCTGAACATCGAAGCGCATCGTGAAGTTGCCCGAGATGGAAAGGGCAGTACGGATGTAAGTTGAGCGCAAGACCTTGTCGGTGTAGTCCGGGATGTAGTGGAGCCTTACAGTCTCAATCTTCAGGAGCGCATCCACCCTATTGCCGAGTTCTGTAACAGCGGCGGAAAGCTCGGTAAGGGATGAGTCCAAGGCTTCAATCTTCTTTTTCATTTCCTCTATTTTGGAGGAGAGTTCCCCTTGCGCGCCATCCAGTGCGGAAACCGATTCCCTGACCGTTGCAAGGTCCTCGGAAAGAGCGTCCACATCGTCTTGAAGGACCCTGAAGTCGCTCTCCTGCACATCGTCGCTTTCCTGCAGCGCGGAGACTTCGGTCTTCAGAGCCTCCAGTCTTTTCTCTATATCCGCAATCTCGGTGCTTTCAATCTCAACCACCCTCTCAGTGAGGGAGGAAACTCCGGAGCGGAGGGACTCAAGCTCACCGTTTATTTTGTTGCAGCCCCCGAGGAAAATTACCGCCGGGAGCAGCAGAACTAAAATTCTTATGATTCGTTTCATATTCTGTCTGAATTTGAAAGTTGACGCCCTGTCTTATAACGAGCGGACCGCACGGGCCTTGTGAGTTATTTCATCACTGAATGGGACAATGTTCGCATTATCGCCAAAATTCACCAGCGTATCGGAGGTTTCGACCCAATAGAGATCCAAACTGATGGCGGTTGCCCCTATGGCGGAAAGGAAGGTATTTATGACGGAAATACGCGGGTATATTTCCTGCTGCATAACCGTTTCCGTTGGAATAGACCAGCCATAACCCTTGTTAGAGCACCATCTAACGCACGTACTTTGATAGTGTCTTTTTTCATCGCAAGAGATAATTGCCGCCGGATTGACTTTATAGACAACGCCCTTGCCGCTACCTACAGAAACGACCTGACCCAACTGATAAATGGAAGCTTTCATATTGGGGGATGAGGACACTTTCAAGTTCACCTTCGTCGGCACATTGAGAGTTACAAGAGAGGTGTTTTTTGAGACATCAAGATCAGTGAGAGAATTGTTCAACACATTGAGAGAAGTGAGAGCCGTATTCTTTGACACATCAAGCCCGGTGAGAGAATTATTCGAAACATTGAGAGAAGTGAGAGCCGTATTCTTTGACACATCAAGCCCGGTGAGAGAATTGTTTGACACATTGAGGGATGTGAGAGCGGAGGTATGGGACAAGTCTATGGACTTTAGACTGTTGTTCGAACAGTTCAGTTCCTTCAAAGCCGGCATTTTCGCAAGGATGTCGTCTATTGTGGCAAGCCCATATCCGGACAGATTGATTGAAGTCGCCTTGTCCATATCCTCCAACTGGGCATCGTGGTTTTTGTCGAATGTCTCGAGAAGATAGGCGATAAGTGCCGGTTCATCAGTTACCGGGGTGAAACAGGCATACTCCGTCTCAACTGTCGCATCCCCGACAGAAGCTCTTAGCGCCACCGCAATGCCCGTGTTTCCAAAAATAAAATTATTATCGCACTTAGACGAAGAAAGAGTAACCGTGAGAATACCGTCCTCCTGAGAAACCGAGAGTATGTCAATGCTGAAGATTTCGCCCATCGAGGCCTTCGAAAGGGTGTAGGCCGCTCTTGCGGAAAGGCAGGACTTCCAGTCTTTTGCAAGAGCCTCGGCGACAGAGGAAGGATAGACCCTGTAAGAAAGGCTTATCTCGCTCCAGGACAGTGTCACACCGTTTCTTTTGCACTCAATCCTTTCGATTCCGTCGGCGTAGCCAGGGATATAGGTAATGATTACATCCGTGTCAATGGCATCCACTTTGGCCTCGAGGGCCTCAAGGCGGGAAAGGATGGAAGATAGTTCCGACGACATTGACGAAATCTTCCCGCTGAGCGTTTCAATATTCGAGGAGAGTTCCGTCGAAGTGCCCTCAAGAGCCGTCAGATCCTCCTTCGTCTTCACGAGGTCTTCCGAAATCCCGTCAGCCTTCTCCTGCAGGGCCTTGATGTCCGCCGCCTTCACTTTGTCAGACTCCTCCAGCAGGGAGATTTCCCCCTGAAGAGAGGCGATTCTCTTTTCGAGAGCGCTGATCTGGGTGCTTTCAATGGCCGCAATCCGCAAGGAAAGGGAATTGAGGTCGGAGCGCAGCTCTTCCATCCCGGTCTTAATCTTGGCGCAGCCCGCAAGGAGCAGGGCCGCTCCAAAGAGGAGGAGCAAATATCTTATAGTCCGTTTCATATCGAGTTTCATCTGTCTGGAATTAAATGGGGAAATATGGGGATTACAGGGCCCTGATCGCGCGGACGCTGAGGCTTTCGCTTACTGCGGCTGTGCCTGTGGAGCCGTCGCTAAAATCGGTATAACAGGCCTCGTCCGCCTTCTCTGAAGTGTCAGCCGCCCAATAGCGATTCTCTCCGAGAAGGGTTCCGCCCACCTCGGAGAGAGTGGAGTTGACGGCGGACTTATTGTCGTACAATGTTTTCATATTCTCCTGCGACGGCAAATCCCAGGAGGAGCCCTTCGCCTTGCACCAGGCGTCGGCATTCTGCCAGGTGCAGGCATTCTCGTCGGTGGAAACCATCAGTCCCGTTGCGAAAACCACTCCCGTGATGCCGTCAATTGAGACATATTGCCCAACAGGGAAAAGATTCTGGTCAAGGGAGCCGCCCCTAATGAGCACCTTCACAGTCGGATCGACTTCAAGCGATTCTATAGGAAGACCCACGATGTCAAGTTCCGTCAGGGAATTGTCCGAAGCGTAGAGCCGTTCTATGTTGCGGTTCGCCGACAGGTCAAGCGAAGTGAGCCTGTTTTTCGAGCAGTTGAGTTCCTTGAGGGCGGGCATCTGGGAAATCATATCCTGGATGGTGTAGAACCTGCGGTTCGAGACGTCAAACTTCGTCGCCTGGTCAAGTTCCAGAGTGCCGTCGCCGTCAATGTCGAGATTATTGAGAAGGTAGGTAATGAAGTCCTTGTCACTAAGGTCAATTTCCGAATTGAGAAGAACCGGAGAGCTTACGCAGAATATGCCGCCGCAGCTTGCTTGGACTTCCACGCTCACGCGGGTCTCCCCGAAGATAAATGCCCGGCTGAGGTTGTCGATAAGAAAGCTCACCGAAAGAATGCCGTCCTTCGCTAAGACGGAGCTTATTGCGAGGGTGATATTCTCCGCCCCGGAAGCCTTCGTTGCGGCGTAGGATGCCCTTGCAGAAAGAGCCGTCTTCCAGTTCTTCTCAAGGGTCGCTGCCTCGGAGGATGGAAGAACCTCGAAATTCAGAGTAACCCGGCCCTCGATTTTCAGCACATCCCTTGTGTACACGACCGTCTCCACCTCGGAGTTGTTTGATGGGAGGTAGGCAAGGGAGGCCCGCCTTTCGAGCAAGGTGAGTTTTTCCCCCAGCGCTACTATGTCCTCGTTGATGGAAGAAATCTGAGTCTCCAACGAGGCGATTTTCCCGGCGATTGTCTGCAATGTTTCCGAAAAGGAGTCAGCATCGTCCTCAAGGGCGGAAAGGTCCTTTTTCACGCCCGCGATTTCAGAGGAAATTCCCTCTGCACTTTTCCGCAGGGCGTCAATATCATCCTTCTGAAGCTTGTCGGAGGCCTTCAGAGCCGCAATCTCGTCCTGAAGGGAGACAATGTCCTTCTCGATGGCGGAAAGGCGGACATTTTCTATTGCCGAGACCCTCTCCTCAAGAGAGTTAAGGTCGGAACTCAGCTCACTGAGCTCCGATTTTATTTTGCCGCAGCTCCAAAGCGCAAGGGCCGCCAGAGACAGGAGAAAAATAATCTGCGTAATTCTTTTCATATCGGTTGTCATAAGTTTTCGTTGCTAAGGTTCAAAGGTGGGGTATCTTCCTTATATATACCGCACGCTTCCCCTCCCCGCTACAGTACCCTCACTGCACGCACAAGGTAGGAGTAGCTTATGTTGGAAGTGGGACTTGTCGGGTCGGCAGCCGAGCCGTCGTCGAAATTGAGGTAATAGGCCGTGTAGCCGTTTTCCATCGTGGCGGACCAGTAGTTGACCCTGGTGAAAGCGGTCGCTTTCTTTGCCAGAAGGGAGGTGTTTATCACCGACTGGTTTTCGTAAATCACCTTCATTTCCTCCAGCGAAGGCATATACCATTTTGCTCCGAGTCCCGTGCACCACTCCTTTCCTTCCGTCCAGTTTTTTGCGGTTTCCGCTGCGGAGACTATTTTGACAGTTGTCCCCGACACGGAGAATGCCACTCCCGCAACTCCGTTTGCTGCGATGTAGCGTCCCACGCTGAAGCCCGAAGTAATCGGCAGACCCTCAGTGTAGTTAAGAGCAGTGAGGGAGGAGTTCGAAGAGATGTCAAGCGCCTTGAGGGCGGTTCCCGAAACATTCAGCGAACCGAGGGCCGTGACGCCAGAAAGGTTGAGAGAGGAAAGTAAGGAGCACTTTGAGACATCCAAAGACTTCAGGACCGTCTTCGAAACATCCAGAGAAGTGAGCGAGGTGTTCCGGGAAAGGTCCAGCGCCGAGAGAGCGGAGTCGTCGGAGAGATTGATCGTCGAAAGAGAAGAGTTTGCCGAGAGGTCCACCTTGGAAAGAGAAGAATTGCCCGAAGCGTTCAGACTCTTGAGCGCGGGGTTATTCTTCAGATCAAGAGACTTGAGGCTGTTTTTCGAGCAGTCGAGGGTCTCAAGGGACGACATCCCTGAAAGAATGCCGTCAATAGTGGAGAGCCCGTAGTCGGAAAGGTTGATGGAAGTGACCTTGTCCATATCGTTCACCTGCCCGTCGCCGTCGGAGTCGAAGGTGTTGAGAAGATAGGTAATCAGGGCCTTCTCTTCAACAACAGTATTGAGATTTATGTACTCTGTCTCGAACGGGGACTCTCCGAGGGAGACCACGAGGGAGAGGACGGCGGAAGTCTTGGAGAAGATGAAGTCGCGGTTGAGATTGTCGGTGCAGATGTCAACCGAAAGAATCCCGTCCTGCGCCGTGGCACCCGTAACGCTGAGGTTCACAGGGCTGCCGTCACCTGCGAGGTACGCCGCCTTGGCGGAGAGAACGCTCAGGAAGTTCTTCGCAAGAGTCTCGGCAGCGCTTTGAGGCTGCACGTCGAACTTCAAGGTCACAGTTCCCGATATTTTCAGAACATCCCTCGTGTAGCGAACGGTCTCCACCCTGTCCTCGCAGGTCGGGCGGTAGGTGAGAGCGACCATTCCGCCGAGGGAGAGCACCTTGTCCTCAAGGGCGGAGAGCTCCGAGAAAAGGGCAGTGATTTCGGAGGACAGGATCTCCATTTTGGAACTCAACTGCTCCACTTCAGCGGAAACCCCGTCAGAGGTGTCGCCGAGGCTGAGAACAGTGTCCTTTACATTGGATAGTTCGGAGGAAATGTCGGAGAGTTCCTTTTTGAGGGCCTCCACCGCCTCCTGCTGCACCGAGTCGGAGGCCTTCAGAGCCTCAATTTCCTCACTGAGTGCAGCTACTCTTTTCTCAAGCTCCGCCACCTGGCCTTCCCCGAGCGCGAGAGCCCGGTCACTGAGGGCTGCGATTTCACTTCTAAGGTCCTCAATTTCGGCGTTAATCTTGCTGCAGCCGGAGAAGACGGGAAGAACGGCGAACAATATCGCTATGATTGCTGTAATTCGTTTCATATTGCTGTTTCAGATTATCGGTTTATAAAGAACGGACTGCACGGGCATAACATGTCATATAGGTTGGTTTCGCTTCTAAAGCCCGATCTTCTTGGTAAGCATTCCACCACACACTTACATATCTATTATACTTAGGATCGTCATCAGATACATAGTTTAAGGTAGATGTCCAATAATTTAGTGTGCCAAACTCAGTCGCTCCTATCGACGACAACCACGAATTAACATTTTTCTTGTTTTTCCACATTGTCAAAAGTTCATCTTCCGTCGGCAAACGCCAGCCTGAGCCATAATTGCGACACCAGTTGTTTGCAGCCTCCCATTTTCCCTTCGTTTCACTGACAGAAACAGCCACAGGTGATGAAATCTGGGTCACAATGCCTAAACTATTGTTTATCGAGATATATTGCCCTTTTTGATAAATTGAAGATTTCAACCCATCGGAAACTATCAGTTTCACCATCTTAGATATCTTGATGATCGAGGAAAGCGAAGCGGCCCCGGAAACATCGACCCAGGCGAGACCTGTACAATTCGTAAGATCAAGCGCCGTGATGCCAGAGTTTGAAACGTTAACGGTTCTAATAACCGTGTTCTTCGACAGATCAAGCGAGATGGCAAGCGCTGTGCACTTTGAAAGGTTGAGAACGTCAAGAGCAGTGTTGCTTGCCGTGTTGAGCGAAGTCAGCTTGCTGTTCGAGGCATTGAGCGAGGTGAGTGATTTGCATTTCGAGAGGTCAACAGTTGTAAGAGCCGTGTTCGAAATGTCAAGTTTTTCCATCACGCTGCTCAGAACAATTGAAGAAAGGGCCGTGTTCTTCGACAGGTCGAGCGATGTGATGGAAGTGGCGGAAATCTCAAGGAATGTGAGGGCCGTGTTGTTCGACACGTCAAGCGAAGTGAAATTGTCGGCGGAGATGTTGAGCGAAGTGAGCGCGGTGTTCTTTGACAGATCGAGTGATGTGAGGTCAGTGTTGCTGAAAGCTACCAGAGACTTCAGCGCCGTGTTTCCCGTCACATCCAATGAGGTGAGGGAGTTTTTCGAAATATTCAGTTCGGTGAGCTGCGGGTTGTGGGAGAGATTGATGGAGGTCAATTTGTTGTTCGAGCAGTCCAGTTTCTTTAGTGCCGGGAGGTGGCACAGCATATCGTCCACCGTGGTGAGTCCGTATCCGGAAAGGTTGATTGAAGTCGCCTTGTCCATATCGTTCAACTGCCCGTCACCGTCAGTGTCGAAGGTATTGAGCAGATAGGTAATAAGAGCCTTCTCCGAAAGGACCGGAGTAATGTTTATGTATTCAGTCGCGATTGGCGCGCTGTTGAACGATCCGAAAACCGCCACCGACGCGGCCACATTGCCTAAAATAAAGTCTTTGCCGAGCCTGTCCGGAGCGACGGTGAGCGTCAGGATGCCGTCCTGTGCGGAAGCCCCGATTATGTCCAGCCGGACATTCTTCCCTGCCTCGGCCTTGGTGAGCGTATAAAGAGCCCTCACTGAAATAAGCGAGAGGGAGTCTTTCGCGAGGGATGCCGCAGCACTTGAAGGCTGCACGCTGAACTTCAGTGAAAAGGCCTTCGGGATGATGTCAAGAGTGTCCCTGCTGAAGTGCACCCGTTCTGTCTTGTCGTCATATTGCTGGATGTAGGTAAGGGTCACGCTGGAGTCCACCGACCGGACCTTTGCCGCCAGAGCCGATATCCCTGAAAGGAGGGCGTCAATGTCCGTCTCCATCGCATCAAGTTTTACGGCTATCCCGTCTATTTTCTCTGACAGGTCCTCCGCATCCTCCCCAAGGCCTGAGATGGATTTGCGGACAAGAGCGATGTCGTCGGAAATTCCGTCCACTTCCTCCTGCAGGGCGGAGAGGTCCTTGGCCTGCACCGCATCGGACTCCTGCAGAAGGGCGAGGGTGGTCTTTGCGGAGTCTATTCTCTGCTCAATGCCGTGAATCTTGGAATCTTCAAGGGCGGTCACCTTGTCCCGGAGGGAGCCAAGTTCGGCTCTGAGGTCTTCCATTTCGGCGTCCAAAGCGGAGCATCCCTCCCAGAGGAGGGCCCACGAAAGAAGGAGAGCCGAAATCCATATTATTCTTTTCATATCGTTGTCAGTTTTATTTGTGGTGGAATTGGAAAGGAATGGGAGGGGCTACAGTTTTCTGATTGCCCGGACCTTGTAGCTGTTGTCCGCTCCGGCAGAGCCCTGAGTGCCGTCGGAAAAGTCCATATAGGTGCCGGAAGCGCTGCTTGTGAAGGAGGACCAGTAACGCTCGGAGCCGAGAGCGGTGGCTCCGATGGCGGAAAGCGTGGAGTTTATTTCCGATATGTTGTCGTAGATGATTTGAAGCTCGTCCGGAGTCGGAAGGCTCCATCCCGTGCCGAGAGCGGAGCACCAGCTGCGGCCGAGGATGCACGGTGTGGCGGTCTCGGCGGTGGAGATGAGGGTGGAGATTTCGCCGAAGAGTACGCCCGTGACGCCGTCCAGACTGACATACTGGCCCGTCTGGTAGATTGAACTCTCAAGCCCCGTGACGACGATGAGTTTCACCGTCTTGGCTATGCCGAGCGAGGTGAGAGCGGTGTTTTTCGTAATGTCGAGCTCAGTAATCTTCGAGCCGAGGACATTGAGCGAGGTGAGAGCGGTGCTCGCCGATATGTCCACAGAGCCGACGAGCGTGCCGGAAATGTCAAGAGACTTTAGAAGCGAACAGCCTGAAACATCCAGCGAGGAGAGCGCAGTCTTTCCCGCCAGGTCAAGGGAGGTAAGGGCCGTGTTCGAGACATTGAGTGTTTTCAGCGTTTTCAGAGCCGAAAGCCCAAGAGAGGAGAGAAACTTATTGTTCGAAAGGTTGAGTTCCACCAGGGCCGTGCCGGAGACTTCAAGAGTGGTAAGAGCAGGATTCTTTGAGAGATCCAGAGCAGTCACGGCGTCACCTGAAATGTTGAGCATTGTGAGGGCAGGGTTATTGGACACGTCCAGCGTCGTGAGGCTCTTGTTGCTGAACGCCACAAGCGTAGTAAGCTTGGGGTTGTGCGAAAGATCAATGGAGCTGAGAGAATTGTTGTAGCAGCTCAGCACCTCAAGCGCCGGGAGACAGGAAATTATGTCGTCAACAGTCGAAAGCCCGTATGCCGAGAGGTCAATGGAAGTAATCTTGTCCGCTTCCACCCGTCCGTCGCCGTCCAGGTCGAAATTATTGAGAAGGTAGGTGACCAGTTTCTCCTCCCTGATTTCCGGGACTATTTTCACAAAGCCGGTAAGGGTCTTTCTGCCCCCGAAATTGACCCCCACCGCCACCGCGGCGCTCGTCTGGCCGAGAATGAACGCCTTGTCAAGACTTGAAGTGGAAACGGTGACAGAAAGAACGCTGTCCTTTGCCGTCGCTCCGAGCACCTCAAAGTCCTTCACTCCCCCGTCCGAAGCGGAAGGGACGAGTCCTCTGGCGTAGAGAAGCTTTTCGGGATGGAGTGCGAGGCTGTCGGCAAAGCGCGAGGGCTGTACATTGAATCTCATCGTGACGCTTCCCGAGATCTCCACCCCCGTCCTCGTGTAGATGGCAGTTTCCTCCCCGGCGAGATTTCTCGGGATGTGGTTAAGGCTCACGGTGACAACCGCGATTTCCGTTTTCTTCTTGAGTTCCTCTATGCCGGAGCGGACGGTGGCAAGGTCGGAGTCCATCTCGGCAACCCTCTTTTGGATTTCCTCTATCCTTAAGGTGAGTTTCCCGGTGGTGTCCTCGAGGGCGGAAACCTCCTCCTTGAGCGAAGCGAAATCACCGGAAACCGCCGAAGCTGCCTTCTGCAAAGAAGAGATGTCACCGTCCTTCACCTTGTCGGCCCTCTGAAGTTTTGAGACCTCGTCCTTGAGGGAGTCAATCCGGAAGGTGAGAGTTGTGATTTGAGATTTTTCGATGTAGGAAACCCTGTCGGAAAGGGAAGCGACCTCGGACCTGATGTCCTTCAGTTCGGAGTTTATCTTACTGCATCCCCCCCCCATCAGGAGAAGAAGGACAGCCGAAGACAACAGGACCAAACGACTCAAAATTCGGTTCATATCGGTTATCGTTTAAATGGTTTTTTCATACAGCACAGGTGCATAGGCACGCCCGTCAACTTGCAAATATAAGAATATAAATGCATTAAAACAACTACCCCCCCCCAGAAAAAAGTAAAAATTTCTTTGGGGAGGGGTTAACAGTCAGGCCGGCGAATCAGCCTCCGAGACTTATTTTCCGGTGCTGCGGACGGCGGAATTGTCGATTATGGTGTTGAGGAAGTCGGTCATCCTGAGGCCTGCCGTGCGGACCATTTTCGGGACGAGGGAGGCTTCGGTCATTCCCGGGATGGTGTTGAGTTCGAGAACATAGAGGCCTTTTTCCGAAAGGATGTAGTCCACCCTCACTACCCCTGAGCAGCCGAGGTGGGCGTAGATTTTCTTTGAGGTTTCCTGGACGAGGGCCGTGGTCTCGCTGTCGAGCGGAGCCGGGCAGATTTCCTCGCTGAAGCCGTTGTATTTGGCATCGTAGTCGAAATACTCGTGGGAGGTGCGGATTTCAATTACCGGGAGGGCCTTTTCAGAGGAGGCGTCGCGATAGACCGCGCAGGTGATTTCCCTGCCGGCGATGGCTTCCTCGGCGAGAACCATATCGCTGTCTTCGAAGGCGAACTTCACCGCCGCGTCAAAGTCCTCGATTTTCTTGACCTTCGTCACGCCGAAGCTTGACCCGCCGTCGGTCGGTTTCACGAACATCGGAAGTCCGAGTTTTGCGACAGCTTTCTCGGCTAGGCCTTCAAGAGACTCGCCCTTGCGGATGAAAATATCTTTTGCGCACTTCACGAAATCCACGTCCTTGAGGTAGTTCTTGCAGGAGAACTTGTCGAAGGTGAGGGCTGAAACGAAGCTGCTGCAGGAGCTGAACGGGATGGAGAGCATCTCGAAATAGCCCTGCATCTGGCCGCTCTCCCCGGGGATGCCGTGCTGCATTATGTAGGCGTAGTCAAAGTTCACCTTTTTCCCGCCTATGACGGCCGAGAAGTCGGTCTTGTCAATCTCCGGCTGCGCTCCCTCCGGGAACTCGGTTCTCTCCCCTCCCTGAGGCCTCCAGGCTACAACATTCCACTTTCCGAAGCGGGCGAATATTTCGTAAACGTCGTATCGTGCAGAGTCAATCTGAGAGGCGGTAAAACGGCCGCTTCTCACTGCAATTTCCCATTCTGACGAATCGCTGCCATAGACGACAGCGATGTTCCTGTAATTTTTCATATATTTTTATTCCTTATAATTCAACGCAGCAATGCGCATTTTAAGCAAACGCTACTCGAAGTAGTAATTCTCCTCGGGCACGGTCTCCGCAGGCTTCTTCTCCCCCGGGGCCTTCGTCGCAAGGGCGTCGCAGCCGATGTTCATACTGACTCCCGAAGGCGCCGTGAAGTGGTCGTCCTCGCTCACTCCGAGCGTTCCGTCCTTCAGGACTTTCTTCATAAACAGTCCCCAGATCGGGAGCGCCATATTCGAGCCGCCTCCCAAAGCCGTGGAGTTGAAGTGAATCTGACGGTCCTCTCCGCCGACCCAGACGCCCGCCGTGATGGAAGGAGTGTAGCCGATGAACCAGCCGTCGGAGTTGTCGTTCGTCGTTCCGGTCTTGCCGGCAATCTCGCCCTTGAGACCGTACTTCGCCCTAAGCCTGATGCCCGTTCCGTGGTCCACTACGCTGCGCATCATATCCACCATCTCGTAGGCGGTGTATTCGCTCACAGCCACCCTCTTGTGGTTCGAGAACTCGGAAAGGGTGTTGCCGGAGTTGTCCTCGATGCGGGTGACGAACAGCGGCGTGATGGCCATACCCTTTGACGGGAAGGTGTTGTAGGCCGCAATCATATCGTACGGCATCTGGTCGGTCGAGCCCACGCAGAGCGACTCCACCTCGTCGATGTGACCGTTTATGCCCATTTTCTTCATCATTTCGGCCATAGCGTGCGGGCCGTACTGCTTCATAAGGTAGGCCGAGATGTTGTTCGAACTCTTGGTAAGTCCCCATTTCAGGGTCACCGTGAGCCCTATCCACTCGTCCTTGTCGGTGCTTCGCGGAGTCCAGGTGTCATCCCCCACCACAAAGGTCTGAGGCACATTCACCACCTCCGTGCACGGGGTGAGCCCGTCCTGCATCGCGAGCGAGTAGAGGAACGGTTTGATGGTCGAACCCACCTGACGCTTACCCTGACGGGCGTTGTCGTATTTGAAATAGCGGTAGTTCGGCCCTCCGACATAGGCCTTCACAAAGCCCGTGTTCGGCTCCACTGCGACAAAGGCCGCGCGGAGGAATGACTTATAATACTTTATGGAGTCGTCCGGGGTCATAAGGGTGTCGATATATCCCTTCCCCTTCCAGGAGAACACCCTCATCTTGGTCTTCTCGCCGAAGCTCTTCATAATGTCGGACTCGGACGCCCCCTCCTTTTTCATCATCCGGTAGCGGTCGCTCCACTTGCGGGCCTGCTTCATCAGCTGATCGCGGGTCGAGGCGTCCACGTCGGATGCGAACGGAGCGTTCTTTTTGTACCTGAGTTCCCTGAAGAACGACGGTTGAAGGTCCTTTCCGAGATGCTCCGCAACGGCCTCCTCGGCATATTTCTGCATCGAGCGGTCGATGGTGGAGTAGATGCGCAGACCGTCCCTGTAGAGGTCGTACTTGCTGCCGTCGGCCTTGCGGTTTTTCTCCAGCCAGCCGTACAGCCCGTCGGTTTCCCAGCGGAGGGAGTCGGCGGAGTAGTCCTCGGCGAAGTAGTAGCTGCTGCGCTTAGGCTTCTGCGCCTTCATCGTGCGGATGAGCATATCCTTGAAATACGGACCCAGGCCGGAGTTGTGGTCCATCACCTGATGCGAGGAGACGTTGATCGGAATCTGCTGGAGGGAATCCCTCTGGGCGGCGGAGATGTAGCCCGCCTTCTCCATCTGGGAGATGACGAAGTTCCTGCGTACCAGCGACTTGTCCGGGTTGAGAACAGGGTTGTAGCGGGTCGGTTTGTTGACCATTCCCACGAGGGTCGCGCTCTCCTCAATCGTGAGCTCGGACGGGTTCTTGGCGAAGAAAGTCTGGGACGCTGCCTTCACTCCGTAGGCGTTGCTTCCGAAGAAAATCGCGTTCATATACATATCCAGAATCTCGTCCTTGGTGTAGTTGCGCTCGAGTTTCACTGCGGTAATCCACTCCTTCATCTTGGTCCAGACCATCTTGACCTTCGACCACCCTGGCACTTTGCTGGAGGTGTCCGTACGCGGATAGAGGGTTTTGGCGAGCTGCTGGGTGATGGTGCTGCCGCCTCCCTGGCTTGAGTCGTGTGCGAGAAGAGTTTTGAAAAAGACACGACCCAGGCTCATAAAGTCTATGCCGGAGTGGCTGTAGAAACGCGAGTCCTCAGTTGCGACGGCCGCCTGCACGAGGTAGGGCGAAAGCTCGTCGTAGCTTACGAAGAGACGGTTTTCGTCGTGAATGGTGTTGAGGATATCCCCGTTTGAGGCGATTATCTGGGTCGCCAGCTTGCTGTCCGGCCGCTCCAGTTCCTCGAACGAAGGGATGTCGGCAAAGGCCCACACGAGAAGAAGGAGAACGGCCACGAGGGCTATCGGGCAAAGGAAAATGATCCAGAACCACTTGATTATCTTTTTCTTGGTATTATCGGTCATATTAAATTATTTTTCTCTATACACGCGAAATTGGCTCAAAACTTGGTAGCCGTCGGGGGCCCGGGGAAGTTTTTCGCCGCAAAAGTGCAAAATTAGACAATAAATTTGGATTATTGCCCTAAATCTCCGTTACTTTGCAGCCGCAAATTTCCCGCCTCCTCCAGGAAGCGCTCAGATAAGGCGTTTGCACACACATACATAGAAATAAAAAATAGGAATATATGGCTACAAATCTTGTAATTGTCGAGTCCCCGACCAAAGCGGTGAAAATCCAGGGCTATCTAGGTAAAGACTACATCGTCAAATCCAGCGAAGGACACATCAGGGACCTGCACGACAAGGAATTGAGCATCGACATCAAAGACGGCTTCAAACCCGAATATGTCGTCCCGGCGGCAAAAAAGAAAATTGTCAGCGAGCTGAAGAAACTCTCCAAGGACGCGCAGACTGTCTGGCTCGCATCCGATGAGGACCGCGAGGGAGAGGCAATTTCCTGGCATCTTTTCGAGACCCTGGGGCTGAGCAAGGAGAACACGAAGAGAATCACATTCCACGAGATTACAAAGGACGCCATCCTGGAGGCTGTGGAGAACCCCCGCGAGATTGATATGGACCTTGTGGACGCACAGCAGGCACGCAGGGTGCTGGACCGCCTTGTGGGATTCGAGCTTTCGCCGGTGCTTTGGAGAAAGGTGCAGCCGAAGCTCTCCGCAGGCCGCGTTCAGTCTGTGGCTCTGCGTCTTATAGTTGACCGCGAGAGGGAAATACAGGCGTTCAAGAGGGAGCAGTTCTACAGGGTTGACGCACTTTTCCACCCGGAGAACACAGGGCTGGGAGTTGTGCTCAAGGCCGTGGCCGACAAGAAATTCGGCTCGGAGGCCGAGGCGCGGGATTTTCTCCACCGCTGCATCGGAGCGCAGTTCGCTGTGAGCGGAATAGAGAAAAAAGAGGGTACACGCACCCCTGCGGCCCCTTTCACCACATCAACTCTCCAGCAGGAGGCTTCCCGCAAGCTCCATCTTTCAGTGAGTCAGACGATGACCATCGCCCAGAGGCTCTACGAAAGCGGTATCATCACCTATATGCGTACCGATTCCACCAACCTTTCGAGCCTCGCGCTTAACGCATCAAGGAAGTTCATCTGCGAGAATTTCGGCGAGCAGTACTCCAAAACAAGAAATTACAAGACCAAGTCAAAGGGCGCCCAGGAGGCGCACGAAGCCATCCGCCCGACCTTCATAGACCGCACGTCCATCGAAGGCACTCCGCAGGAAAAACGCCTCTACGAGCTCATCTGGAAGAGGACTGTGGCGTCCCAGATGGCAGATGCGAAGCTTCTCAAGACCGACGTAAAGCTCGCCTCTCCGAAGGTCGCCGAAGGATTCACGGCGCAGGCCACCGAAATTCTTTTCGACGGATTTCTCCGCCTTTATATGGAAGGCCGCGACGACGAGACCCCTCAGGACGAAGAGACGGCGCTTCTCCCGTCAGTAAACATCGCAGACAAGATGCAACAGATTGAAATGACTGCATCAAGCCGCTTCACCGCCGCTCCTCCGCGCTACTCCGAGGCCACACTCGTAAAGAGGCTCGAAGAGCTCGGAATCGGCCGCCCGTCCACCTACGCGCCGACAATCACCACCCTCACCAAGGCCCGCGGCTATGTTGCCCGAGGCGACAAGGAGGGAGAGAGCGTGAAAGTTACCGACCTCAAGATGATGGACGGAGTCATCCAGGCGTTCGAGCGCACCGAGACCGTCGGAGCGGAGAAAGGAAAACTTCTTCCGCAGGACATCGGCCTCATAGTGACCGACTTTCTCGTGAAGAATTTCAGCGACATCCTCGACTATAATTTCACGGCGAATGTCGAAAACGAGTTCGACGGCATCGCCGAGGGCAAGCTCAAATGGAACGAGGTCATCGGCAATTTCTACACTCCGTTCCACAAGAGCGTGGAGGAGAGCCTGAGCAACAGGGAATACAGCCACGTCAGCCGCTCTCTGGGAGTGGACCCTTCCGACGGGCAGCCCCTCACTGCGAAGTTCGGAAAGTTCGGTCCGTATGTCCAGAAGGGCGAGGGCGAAAACCGCCAGTTCGCGAACCTTCTCCCGGGACAGCTCATTGAGAGCCTGACGCTCGAGGACGCGCTCAAGCTTTTCTGCCTCCCCCGCACTGTGGGCGAGTACAAGGGCATCCCTGTCATCTGCACCAAAGGCCGTTTCGGACCGTACATCAAGTACGGCGACAAGAATGTCTCCCTCCCGAGAAAGTCCGACCCGCTGACTGTGAGCCTCGAGGAGTGCACCGCCCTGATTGACGCAAGCGAGAACAAGAAGGAGAAAGAGATTATAGCCGACTTCAACGGCATCCAGGTAATCAACGGGAACTACGGTCCCTACATCAAGTACAACGGCAACAACTACAAGATCCCGTCGAAGACCGACGCCTCCGCCCTCACCGAAGCCGACTGCAAGGCCATAGTGGAAAACTCCGAGCCCACATCCCGCCGCCGCGGCCGCAGGAAATAGCCGAAGGGACTACATTTTCGTAAGAAAAATATGGCTTTTTGTATAAAAATGCCTATATTAGCGGCCGATTTTTAAAGATTTTTAATTATGGGCAGCTATCATATCGATGAAATCGACCAGAAAATCCTTTCTTTTCTGGTTAAAAACGCGAGGACGCCGTTCCTTGAAATTGCGAGAGAGTGCGGAGTTTCCGGCGCCGCCATTCACCAGAGGGTGAAAAGGCTTGAGAACAACGGAATCATCACCGGTTCGAGGGTGCTTGTGAAGCCGCAGGCCATCGGGCTCAACATCTGCGCATTCGTCAGCATTTCGATTTCCGAGGGCAACAAATATCCGGAGGTTGTGGAGTCGCTGAAGCAGATTTCAGAAGTGGTTGAGTGCCACTTCGTTACGGGAAAATATGCACTGCTTGTGAAGATCTATTGCTTCGACCACGACCACCTTATGCAGGTTCTTGTGAACACTATCCAGAAGATGCCTTACGTGCAGTCAACCGACACTATGATTTCGCTTGACCAGCCGATTGAGAG
>CAYNDY010000005.1:0-3868 GCA_964396105.1 uncultured Muribaculaceae bacterium | reverse complement strand
TTTTATAACAACTTTAAGACGGCTTCGGAAATGACGAGGTCGTCTTTTTCTGTTATTTTCAGATTGAATTTTTCTCCCTTTGTGTAGCGGACCTTCACGCCGGAGGCCTCAACGACAGAGGCGTCGTCGGTAAAATCGAGGCTGTAGGGCTGCGAGTAGGCCTTTTTGAGGACTTCGGAGTGGAAGACCTGCGGGGTCTGAATCCGGAAGAGAGACTTGCGGTCGGCGGGTTTCAGTGTGTCAATCAAAAACTCACTGTCGGAAGCCGCCCCGCTCCCCGAACCGTCCTCAAACTCCGCCCCGCTCAAGTGCGGCTCAGACGAGCCTTCCCCTGAGGGCGAGAGAAATCTCATCGTGTCGGTGCAGGGAAGAGCCGGCGCAAGGGCGGGATAGTACTCGGAAAGAGCGAACATTCTCTGGATCAACTCTTTGGAGACAAACGGCCGCACTCCGTCGTGCACCGCCACCACCGCCCCGTCGGGAATCCCCCCGAGAGCGTTCTGAACCGAATGGAACCGGGTAATCCCTCCCTCCACAATCCTCTGAGGCACAATCATTTCCTCCGCGAGACAATACTGCTTCCATCTGTCGATGAAATCAGGATTCATAACCGTCACCACATTCACCCCGGGGCACGCCTCGGCAAACCTTTCCACAGTCCGCGCCAGAATAGCCCTTCCGCCCAGAGGCAGGAACTGCTTGGGAACATCCGCCCCCATCCTCACTCCGCGCCCCCCGGCGACCACGATAAGATATTTTTTTCTTTCCATAATCGAATTTATATTCGCAAATATGAGAAATTTTGCCTACTTTTACAAGTTCTTTTAACAGGCAGAAATTTTATCGTTTAAAACATAAAACAGGAATATACAGATGGCATTTTCATTTTTAACTCAGGAGCTCGCCATTGACCTCGGAACCGCCAACACAGTCGTTTTCCAGAACGACAAAATTGTGCTGGACGAGCCGAGCATCGTGGCAATCGACAATGTGACCGGCAAACTCATCGCGCTCGGGCAGAAGGCGAAGACGATGCAGGGTAAGGAAAACCCGAAAATCAAGACCGTGAGGCCTCTCAAGGACGGGGTCATCGCGGACTTCGACGCTGCGGAGATGATGATTCGCGGGTTCATCAAGCAGATCAACAGCACCCGCCGCTCCCTTTTCCAGCCCAACATCAAGATGGTCGTCGGCATCCCGTCCGGCAGCACCGAGGTGGAGAAACGAGCAGTCAGGGACTCTTCCGAGCACGCCGGCGGACGCGACCTCTACCTCATCTACGAGCCTATGGCCGCAGCGGTCGGTATCGGACTTGACGTGCAGGCTCCTCAGGGAAATATGATTGTGGACATCGGAGGCGGCACAACCGAGATTGCGGTGATTTCTCTGGGCGGCATCGTCGTTCAGGACAGCATCAAGGTCGCAGGCGATGTGCTCACAAGCGACATCCAGCAGTTTATGAGGCAGCAGCACAATATCCGGGTCGGTGAAGGCACTGCGGAGCAGATCAAAATCAAGGTCGGCTCAGTCAGCACCAAACTCGACGAGGAGCCGGAGCCGATGAAGGTGAACGGTCCGAACCTTATGACCGCACACCCTGTGGAGGCCACCGTGACCTATCAGGAAATCGCGACCTGCCTCGACAAGTCTGTCGCCAGGATTGAAAGCGGCATCCTCCACGTCCTCGAGCAGACTCCGCCGGAGCTCTACTCCGACATCGTGGAGAGCGGAATCTGGCTTTCAGGCGGCGGAGCGCTTCTGCGCGGTCTTGCGAAGAGGCTTTCCGACAAGGTGAACATCCAGTTCCACGTGGCCGAGGACCCGCTTCGTGCCGTTGCGCGCGGAACTTGCACTGCGCTGAAGCATACCGACGATTTCTCCTTCCTTATGCGGTAAAATTGTCCTAAAAAGCGGATTACATCTTTTTATGCCAATTTTACATTAATTTTTCGATACTGTAACTTCGTTGCGATTATGCAGAAGCGGAAACCCATAACGGTTATTCTTACGGTGGCGGTTTTCCTCGTTCTCGAGGGAGCCGCCCTCGCCATTCTGCGCTACAGCAACGAATTGCAGCGCAGTTGGTTCGGTGCCGCGGGACACAGCGTTATGTCCGCCCTCTGGGGAGGCAGCCAGCAGATCCACGACTACTTCGTCCTCCGCTCCCGTAACGACTCCATTGCAGTCGAAAACTTCGCCCTCACCCGGCGCATTGCCTCACTTGAAGACAGCCTCAACGCCTTCAGGGCGCAGAGAGCCACCGAGAAAGTGGAAATTGGTCACGGCAACTGCGACCGCTACGGCTTCATCCCCGGAACCATCATAAAAGTGAGCACCAACCGTCAGCACAACTACCTCCTCATCGACAGGGGAAGCGCCGACGGAGTGATGGAGGGCGCCGGAGTCATCACCCCGATGGGCGTCGTGGGCATAGTGGAGGCCGTCAGCCGCAACTACTCCTACTGCATCAGTTTCCAGAACTACAATATGAGCGTCAGCGCACGCCTCGGAGCGGACGGCCCTGTGGGACCGCTCGTGTGGGACGGCAACCGCCGCGCAACCCTCAGCGAGATCCCGCACCACACGGTGAAGGAGCTCGGAGACACGGTTTACACCAGCGGCTACTCGGCAATCTTCCCGCGCGACATTCCTCTCGGAGTGACCGTGGACTCCCACCTCAAGGACGGGGCGACATACAGGATGGATGTGGAACTTTTTGAGGATTTCAGCACGCTGAGATATGTCACGCTGGTGAACAATCTCGACTCCGATGAAATCTCCTCACTTGAAAAGGAGGGCAGGAAATGACACAGAGAGCCGACATCCGCTTTGCGGTCACATACATTCTCCTTGCGGCAGCGCAGATAATCATCTGCAACTATATGTTCCTCGGGCCGCTCGTCACCCTGACCCTGCTCCCTCCGCTCATTATGTTCCTTCCGCTTTCGCAGAAGACCTCCACCTCGATGCTCATCGCCTTCCTCACAGGCCTTGTCGTGGACTGGATTTCGGACGGGGTGCTCGGGCTCAACGCCGCAGCTCTCGTCCCGGTGGCGCTTCTTCAGAAGCCGCTCATCCGGCTTTTCGTCGGAGAGGATGTCGTCGTGAGGGGCGACGCAGTTACCGTGGGCAGAAGCGGCTGGTTCAAGGTCCTCGCTCCGGGGGCTGTGGCTCTGGGGCTTTTCCTTGCAATCTACATCATTCTTGACGGCGCCGGCACAAAGACCTTCCTCTTCAACCTCGGCCGCTGGAGTTGCTCCTTTGCCGCCTGCCTCCCGCTCGAGGTCATTCTGGTCTATCTGTTTTCACATCAGGACAGGAGAGAGGCTCTATGATTCTGGACAGGAAAAACAAGCTTCTCATAGGCCTGGGCGCAGCTGCCGCCCTTATCATCGTGCGCCTTTTCGTCATCCAGATAATCGACGACAAGTTCAAGACCGACTCCTCCAACAACTCGATGGTCTATTCCACCATCTACCCCACCCGAGGCATCATCCACGACCGCAACGGGAAAATTCTCGTGGGCAACAAGGTCGTCTATGACCTGCTCGTGACTCCGAGAGAGGTCACGCCGTTCGACACACTGGCCTTTTGCGCCGCGCTCAATGTGGACACGACCTTCGTCAGGGAGAAAATGGCCGAATACCGCAAGTTCCGCACGCGAATCGGCTGGCAGACCCTCCCCTTCCTCAAACAGCTGAGCGCGGAGAGATATATGAAATTCGCCGAAATCAGCTACAAGTTCCCGGGTTTCAGGGGGCAGGCGCGAAGCGTGAGGGAATATCCCTACAACGCCGGAGGAAACCTTCTGGGATATGTTTCCGAAGTGGACGCTGACTTCCTGAAGAAGCATCCCGATGTCTACCGC
>CAYNDY010000004.1:14523-26562 GCA_964396105.1 uncultured Muribaculaceae bacterium | reverse complement strand
TTCTTGATTACACTATAGGCGTCAGCGACGCCGAGCTCGCCGGCGCGGGAGAGGTCTATGCAGCCTTTCTCCTTGTCCTTGAGATAAATCTGCACGAGGCCTCGGTTGAAGTAGGCATCCCCGAGGTACGGGAACGCGGCGAGCGCCTTCGTGTAGTTCTCGATCGCCTTCACGAAATCCGACGACAGGCAGTAGAGATTTCCGAGGTCGTAGAGAACATACGGCATATCCCCCACGATGGAAGCGGCCTTCTGGAGGTCCGCGATGGCCTCGGAGTAGTCGTAGCTGCGGCTCACCTGGTCCTTCACCCTCGCCCTCGTGGCGCCGCTGTCATCCATCGAAAGCGACTGCACATTGCTCTCTATGCTCGAAATGAACTCAATCATATCCGCCTTCAGCACGCCCCGGTTAAGGTAGTAGTAGGCCTTGTAGAGCTGCTCAAGGCCGGTCGGAGTTTCCGCGCCGACGGCATTGTCGTAGTGGAGGGAAGCCGAGTTGTACTGCCGGCTCTGGCTGTCCTCCATCGCGTGGAGAAACTCCCGTCTTGCGTATGAAAGCCCCGAAGAAGACCACGCCGCGTCAAAATCGGCCTTTGAGGCATCATCAGGCACTCCCAAATCCACCTCGACAGGCAGCGAGCCCTCGAATTTCTGAAGCAGAGGGTTCTCCCAGATGTGGGAAACCGTGTAATTGCGTCCGTCGGAATTGTCCACAGGGACGAAGCGGTAGAGCGGCCGGAGCTTTATGTCCACGTCGCGGTGCTGAAGCATCTCGTCGTTGAAGTCCTTTTTCGCAAAATCCGCGTCAAAAGCAAGCAGAGAGCTGTATTTCTTCGTCGTGTCCGCAAGCGACATCTCGTCCGTAACGTTCTTCGCCCTGTACTCCGCCACCTTCCGCTGCGCCGTGTTGTAGTCCTCCTTGGACTCTTTCTTCAGACCCAGAAGGTTCTTCACGTATGAACGGTTCATATACGCCTTCGCGAAATCCGGGTAGAGTTCAATCGCCTTGTCGTAGTCCTCAACGGCCGCCTTGTAAAGTCCAAGTTCAATCAGGACGGATGCGCGATTGAAATGCGCGAGGACATTGTCCGGGTTGATGTTCAGCACCCTGTCCAGGTCACCGAGCGCGGAGTCGTAGTCGCCTAGCTGGGCGTAGATGAGTCCGCGGTTGTAGAGGGTCAGCGCATTGCCCGGCTCGTCCTTCAGAACGCGGTCGAGATCCGCAAGGGCGTCGCGGTAGTCCTGCTTCTCGTAGTACATTATGGCCCTGTTGAAGTAGGCGAAAGTGTTGGTGGAGTCAATCTGAAGGGCCTTGTCCATATCCGCTATGGCCTTGTCCATATCCTTCTGGGCTGCATAGAGCCGTCCCCTGCGGACATAGCCTTCGGCATCGAACCTGTCCAGACGGATGGCCTTGTTGTAGTCGGTCATCGCCTTGAGGGTGTCGCCGAGGAAAAGATAGGATGCGCCGCGGTTGAGATAGGCCGAAGGGTCTTTGGGTTCCTTGCGGATGTAGCGGTCGAAATCCTTCACAGCCTTGTCGAACCTCTGGGAGAGGAAATAGGTCACTCCGCGGCTGAAGTAGAGTCCGCTGAAGCCGGGGCGGAGCTCGAGAGCCTTGTTGATGTCTTTGAGCGCCTCGTCGTAATTGCCTGTGCGACTTTCAGTTATGCCGCGATAGTGGTAGCCCGAAGTGAAAACCGGGTTTATCCTGACGGCGGTGTTGAAGTCCTTTTTCGCGCCCCTGAAGTCTCCGAGATTGTATTTTGCTATGCCCCGGAAGAAATAGTTTTCGTAGTCGAGAGTGTCGAGCCGTGCGAGGATATTGAAGTTTTCGATTGCCTGGGCATATTTCCCGTCGGCAAGCGCAACCCTCCCCCTGTACATAAACACATCCTTGTCATATTGGGCAAATGCAGAAGGCTTCCCCGCAAAAAGGAGGAATATGAGCGATACGGTCAAATAAATAAGCCTTCCGAGTTTGTCCATCACGATATTTTAACTAATTTTGACGCCCCAATTAATTCAAGTTAATCAGGATCAGGTTTTCATTAAAAAAGATGCAGAGCAAGGCTCGCGACGAAGAGAAAACCGCAGCAACCTGAGGGTTGTGAGGATTTTATCAAGGAGCACAACGCCGCTATGCGCTTTTTTATGGAAACCTGCAAAGATAATCATTATTTATGCCGCTACCGTCTCAAAAAACATATTTTTATAGAATATTCCTGATATTTTTTGCATTTGCTCTCTGTTCGGAAGCCCTCGCGCAGCAAAGATACCCCGCCCGCAATGTGGTCTGGGACGCGAAGCTCCAGAAGCAGGTCTCCTTCCTCTCCGACCCCCTGTGCGGAGGAAGAGAGAGCGGCACGAAGGGGGCTGTGGAGGCGGCGGTATGGATTGAACGCAGATTCAAGGAGGCGGGCCTCTACCCTATGCTTCGCGCGGATTCCCTCTCGACCAGCGAGAGTTACAGCCAGAGTTTCCGCACCGAAAGCGGCACGGTCGGGCACAACATAGTGGGCTTTATGAACGGCTCACGCAAAATCCACGGAGACGAGTACATAATAGTTGGCGCTCACTACGATGCCCTCGGGACGCTCGGCGGGGTGCATTATCCGAGCGCTGACGCCAACGCCTCCGGAGTTGTGGGGGCAGTAAGCCTTGCGGAAATGTTCAGTCTCTCGAAAGTCATCGGCAGGGCCTATTTCAAAAGCATAATTTTCGTCGCCTTCGACGGCACTCTGAAAAACAGGGCCGGCTCGCGGGCGCTTATGAACGAGATTGAAAACGGAAGGCTCATAGACCCTGTGAGCGGAAAGGCGATAAAAAAGGAGATGGTGAAACTTATGGTGAATCTGGATCAGATTGGCGCCACTCTCTCCCCTCTTTCCTCCGGGAGGGAGGACTATCTTCTCGCCGTTGACGGGGGCACGCTTCCCTCCCGCGAAAGCGCCCTTCTGGACTGGTGCAACAGCATTTTCGGCACTTCGCTCGAGCTTTGCCACAGCTACTACGGCAGCGAGAATTTCACCTCGGTCTTCTTCCGCATCACCGACCAGAACGCCTTCGCATCCGCAGGAATCCCCTCCGTTCTTTTCACCTCCGGCATCACTCTGAACAACAACAAGCCCCGAGACGATGCACGGAGCCTCAATTACCCGGTTTTCCGCCGCAGGATCTACCTTATCTGGCACTGGTTGGAAAATATGATGTACTAAAAATGATTATCTTTGTAGGATTTTGTAATTTAATTTTTCGCTAATGAAGGAATTCCTCAGGGTCATCAAGCGTTTTGTAGGCCCGTACAAGCAATATCTCGCCGGTTCGGTGATTCTCAACATACTCTCGGCGGTGTTCAACATATTCTCGTTCACGCTGATAATCCCGATTCTGAAGATGATTTTCAATCTCGACGAAGCGGTGTATACTCTGATTCCCTGGGACAGCGACGTTTCCATCAAAGAGAAACTGCTGAACAACATATATTATTATATGTCCACGCTCATCGGAGCCTACGGCCCGTCGATGACCCTTCTTCTGCTGGGACTCTTCCTCGGGGTGATGACGGCTCTGAAAACCGGCTGCTACTTCGGCTCCTCCGCGATTATGGTCCCGATGCGAACCGGAATCGTCCGCGACATCCGCACACAGGTCTACAACAAGATTCTTTCCCTTCCGCTGGGATTTTTCTCAAGTGAAAGGAAGGGCGACATCATCGCCAGAATGAGCGGCGACGTGGGTGAAGTGGAAAATTCCATCACCAGTTCGCTGGATATGCTCATAAAGAACCCGATTCTCATCATATTCTACTTCGGCACTCTCCTTTTCACTTCCTGGCAGCTGACGCTTTTCACCATTGCCGTGGTGCCTGCGATGGCCTGGGGAATGGGTGCGCTCGGAAAGAGGCTGAAGAGGGACTCGCTTGACGCGCAGGAAAAATGGAGCGACACTATGTCCCAGGTGGAGGAAACCCTCGGGGGACTTCGCATCATCAAGGCGTTCAACGCCGAGGAAAAGATGAAGGCGAGGTTTCTCAACACCGCGAACGAACACAAGAGACTCGTGAGCCGGGTTGCCATCCGTCAGGCCTCCGCCCATCCGGTCAGCGAATTTCTGGGAACGATTATGATTATGATCGTGCTCTGGTTCGGAGGTACGCTCATCCTTGCAGGGAATGACGCCTTCGACGCGCCGACCTTCATATTCTATATGGTGATCCTCTACAGCGTGCTCCAGCCTATAAAGGACCTTTCCCGTGCAAGCTACAACATCCCGCGCGGACTGGCTTCTATGGAAAGGGTGGACAAGATTCTGGGCGCCGAGAACAACATCAAGGAAATTGAGAATCCTGTGAAAATCAGCGAGTTCAAGGATAAAATCGAACTCAGGAACGTTTCCTTCAGCTACAACGGCGAAAAACAGGTTCTGCAGGACATCAACCTCACGATTCCAAAGGGCAAGACCATCGCTCTGGTGGGGCAGTCGGGCTCCGGAAAATCCACGCTCGTGGACCTCATTCCGAGATACCACGACATTCAGGACGGCGAGATCACCATTGACGGCATCCCTGTCAAGGACCTTTCCATCCACTCTCTGCGCGGGCTCATCGGCAACGTGAACCAGGAGGCGATTCTTTTCAACGACACGATTTTCAACAACATAGCCTTCGGCGTGGAGAACGCGACTATGGAGCAGGTGGTCGCTGCGGCTAAAATCGCCAATGCGCACGACTTCATTATGGAGAAGGAAAAGGGCTACGACACCAACATCGGTGACGGCGGAAGGATGCTTTCGGGAGGCCAGAGGCAGAGGATCAGCATCGCGAGGGCCATCCTGAAGAATCCGCCTATCCTCATTCTCGATGAGGCGACGTCGGCGCTCGACACCGAGTCCGAGAAGCTCGTGCAGGAGGCTCTTGACCGCCTGATGAGCTCAAGGACCACGATTGCAATCGCCCACAGGCTCTCCACCATCAAGCACGCCGACGAGATTTGCGTGATGCAGGACGGAAGGATTGTTGAGAGGGGAAAGCACGAGGAGCTCATCGCCCTGAACGGCTACTACAAGAAGCTCAACGATATGCAGCAATTGTAAGCCCCGACTTACACAGGATAGAATTTGAAATTAAAATGGTGAAAACCAAGAAGATACGGATTATATTTCAGATAGTTGCGGGGCTATACGCCGCCGCAGTGGCGGTGCTGTGCTTCGCGAAGTTTGACCCTGCGTTCATTCAGGAGCAGTCCGCTCTTCTGCACCTTACGGACAAGGACGTGCACTTTCTGATGTTCCTCCCCTTCATTCCCCTGGGCTACCTTGCCTTCGGACGGTGGGAGTGGAAGATGAAGGGAACGGTGCTATTTTCGCTCGCAATGCTCTTTCTTGCCGCCGCGCTCACTTTTCTCATCGAACTTCTTCAGGGGCAGACGGACTATCGCGGCGAAGACGTTTTTGACGCCCTCGCAGGAATTGGCGGAGCGCTCACAGGAGGAGTTATCCTTCTGATTATAAAAGCATTAAAGCTCAAGAAAAATAAATCGCTCAAGGCCGCAGCCCTCTTTCTTGTCGCGGGAGTATCACTCGCTTCCGTCGACAGTCTTTCGGCCCAGCGGCGTAATGATTTCACCCCCTGCTGCGACTCCCTTTCAGCAAGGCTTGAAAGGAGAACGGGCGTAAGGGAGGTGGTGAAACTGAAAAAAGTGCTCCGGCGCGGGAAACAGCTGGACTTCTACTTCAGCGAGACCCTCGGGGACTACCCCTGGAGAGCGGGCGACGAGGCCTGGTTCAAAAAGCAGCTCAAAAGCCTTTTCCCCTCAAAATACGCCTCCAACTCTGTGGGGGCAGTGTTTTCCAAGTCACGAGCCCTGAGCGAGTTCGTAACTCCCACAATCGGCAACGACGGCACTGCGGTGAAATCTCCCTACAAGGTTTCCGCTCCCAAAACCTCTGAGGCTCCGCTTGTTGGTGAAATAGGCGCACAGAAATTCTCCAAAGGCCTTTCCGGCCGCAACATAGCCCTATGGCAAAGCCACGGCTACTACTACGAGCAGTCGCTCCAAAGGTGGGAGTGGCAGAGGGCCTGCCTTTTCCAGACGGTGGAGGATATGTTCACCCAGAGTTTCGTGCTCCCCTTCCTCATCCCGATGCTGGAAAATGCCGGGGCGTATGTTATGACCCCGAGGGAAAGGGACCTCAATTCTGACGAATACATAATCGACAACGACCTTGGGGGGGAGACATTGCGCCTGGGGGGTAAATTCACCGCGGAAGGAGACTGGGAAATCCGGGACGGAGGCTTTGCAGACGCCGCTGAGACCATTTCCGACAACTCCAACCCCTTCATAGCGGGGACATATCTTTGCGCCCGCTCAGGACTCACCGCGAAGAAAAAGCCCCAGAAAGTTTCCTGGGAACCCCAAATCCAAAAGGAGGGCGAATATGCAGTCTATATTTCCTACCGTTCCCTTCCCGAAAGCACCGAGGGGGCGCTCTACAGAGTGGAATACCCGGGCGGAGTGAAGGAATTTTATGTAAACCAAAGGCTTGGCGGGGGAACCTGGGTCTATCTCGGCACCTTCCCCTTTGCTCCCGGTGAAAAGGCCCTCGTAACTCTTGACTGTTCGCGCTGCAAAGGCAAAAACTCCAGAGTCACTGCCGACGCCCTCAGAGTAGGCGGCGGAATGGGCAACATTGCAAGGGGCCCTGCGGGGGCTGACAGCCTCTCGAGAGAAATCTCCGGAATGCCGCGCTTTGCCGAAGCCGCCCGCTACAGCCTCCAGTGGTACGGAGTGCCCAAGGAAGTATGGAGCCAGAACGAGGGAAAAAGCGACTACAAGGACGATTATATGTGCAGGGGAACCTGGGTGGACTGGATTAGCGGAGGCTCGGCGATGAACCCGAAAGCCCCCGGACTCGGCATCCCCGTTGACCTTTCATTTGCCTTCCACACCGACGCCGGAATCGCCGCGAGGGACTCCACTATTGGCACGCTTGCAATCTACACTTCGGTTTCAGAAGGACGGAAGGAACTGCCATCGGGAGAGAAAAGGCTCACGAGCCGGGAATATGCCGACGCCGTGCAGACTCAGGTCGTGGAGGACATCAGGGCGACATTTGACCCCACCTGGCAACGCCGCGGCACAAAGGACCGCTCCTATCTTGAGTCCCGCACTCCTACCGCCCCGGCGATGATTCTCGAACTTCTTTCCCACCAGAATTTCAACGATATGAAATTCGGGCTCGACCCGGAGTTCCGTTTCACCGTTTCGAGGGCCGTTTACAAGGGAATGCTTAAGTACCTGAGCAGCCGCTACGGAGTCCCGTACGCAGTGGAGCCGCTTCCGGTGAAGGATTTTGCCGCCAGCGTTTCCTCAGTTTCGGACGGGGAGTTCACCGTTGACCTCAGCTGGAAGCCGTCCGCCGACCCGCTGGAGCCCACCGCAACCCCATCAGGATACATTCTAAGCACCTCCGAGGACAACGGAGCATTTTCCGATGGCATCACACTCAAGGGAGTTTCGATCGGCACCGACGGCAGGCTGCACTATTCTCTGAAGCTTTCCAAAGGGCACATCCATTCCTTCCGCATAACCGCCTTCAACGAGGGCGGACGCTCCTTCCCTTCCGAGACGCTCTCAGCCGGAGTGCCCCAGGGACGGAAAACCCAAGGTAATGTTCTCATTGTCAACAACTTCGACAGGGTGGCTATGCCATCGTTCATCGAGACTGAAGGCTACGCCGGGTTTGACAACCGCTCCGACGGCGGAGTGGACCTGGGACGGAAAATAAACTTCATCGGGGAGATGTACCAGTTCAACCGCTCGCTTCCCTGGGTGGACGACGACTGCCCGGGCTTCGGAGCCTCCTACACGGACTGCGCCGCCTCGGTCTATGCCGGAAACACCTTCGACTACCCCGCCCTTCACGGCAAAGCTCTGCTCTCTCTTGGCTACAGCTTCGCTTCAATGAGCCGCGGAGCCTTCTGCGAGGGTGTAGCGGGCTTTGGGAACGGGACAGAACAGGTTGTGGACCTTCTCTGCGGAAAACAAGTCACGACCCCTCGCGGCACAGGGAAAATGGAGCCGCACTACAGCGTCTTCCCTCCACTTCTGCAGGAAAGGCTCCGCTCCTGCGCGGAAAAAGGGTGCAACCTAATCGTAAGCGGAGCTAACATAGGCACAGACCTCTCTGACGCGATTTATCCGCTTCCAAAGTACAAGGAGACCTCGGAGCGCGCACGCAATTTTGCCGCCTCGACGCTTGGCTACTCGCATATAAACTCCCACGGAAGCCGCAGCGGAGAATACCGCTGGACCCTCCCTAAGAAAAAAGGAGAACGTGGCTGCATCTACTCCGCTCCGAACGCCGAGCGTTACTGGGTGGAGTCGCCTGACGGAATCGTCCCGGCCTCAGCTTCCTCAAAGACCATTCTCCGCTACTCCGACACCGGCATTTCCGCCGCCACCGCCTACTCAGCTCCCGGCTACAAGGCCGTCTGCATAGGATTCCCGCTGGAAACGGTGAAGGATTTCGGAAAGATGGAGGAGATTTTCGAGTACTGCCTCGACTTTTTCAAATAATGCCCGCCAGGGGCCTCAAATAGACGGCCGCCAAAAGGCAGAAAATATACTACAGACTATGACTCAAAGGGAAAAGGAAATTATCGGGCTGATTCACTCTGAGGTGAAACCGGCTCTTGGCTGCACGGAGCCGATTGCCGTGGCGCTTGCCGCCGCAAAGGCCTGCGAAGTGCTTCGCGAAAGAGTCTCCAGGAGCGGAGACACTGCGCCCGCAGGGGAAGTTGACGGAGATAAGAAAGCCGCAGGACCTGTTTCAGTGAGCCTTGAAGTGGAAGTCAGCGGAAACATCCTCAAGAACGGGATGGGAGTCGGAATCCCAGGCACAGGGATGGTCGGGCTTCACATCGCGGCCGCTCTCGGAGCCGTCTGCGGAAAGTCGGAGTACGGTCTCGAAGTGCTCCACGACCTTTGCCCCGAGGCGGTGGAAAAGGCAAAGAAGCTGGTAAGTGAAGGGAAAGTTAAAGTGAGCACGGCTAAGACCAGTCACAAGCTCTATGTGAAGGTGATTGTGATTGCCTCAGGCGAAAAGGGAGTGCACAGCGGCTCCGCCGTAATCGAGGACGACCACGACAGGATTGTGGAGACCTGGTTTGACTCGAGGCTTCTGAGCAGCGCCCGCTCATCCAAAGACGACTGTGAGAGCCCCGTTTCCTCAAGAGACGAGTGCGAGAGCCCCACAAACTCGGAGGACCTCACTGCCCTTGAAAAGGGCCGCTCAGAAGACACAAATGCGTCTGCAGAAGTTCCTCTCGGGTGCAGCCTGAGCATCAGGGAAATATATGATTTTGCGCGGACAGTCGCGTTTGAAGACATCGAGTTCATTCTGGAGTCAAAGACTATGAATCTCCGCCTTGCCCAGGAGGGCCTCTCCGGAGACTACGGACTTAGGGTCGGAAAGACTCTCGCGGACCCGAGGTTCACTCCCGTTTTCGGAAAGGACTTCCTTTCATACGCAATGTCGCTTACGGCCGCGGCCTCGGACGCCCGGATGGCCGGCTGCACTCTGCCGGCTATGAGCAATTCCGGAAGCGGAAATCAGGGAATCACGGTGACTATGCCGGTTATTGCCTACTCGCTGCACAGCAGCGTGAGCGACGAGGCCCTTGCAAGAGCTCTTGTTCTCAGCCACCTTACCGCCATCCACATCAAGTCCTATCTTGGCAAGCTGTCCGCTCTATGCGGCTGCGTGATTGCCTCCACAGGAGCTTCCTGCGGGCTTGTGTATCTTAGGGGAGGAGGCTACAGGGAGGTCTGCAACGCCATCAAGAATATGATCGGAAACATTACCGGAATGGTCTGCGACGGGGCGAAGACAGGTTGCGCGATGAAAGTGGCCTCAGGGGTCGCCTGCGCGGTTCAGTCTGCAGTTCTCGCCCTTGACGGAGTCTGCATTTCATCCTGCGAGGGCATCATTGAGGACGACATAGAAAAAACCATCCGCAACCTCGGCCGCATAGGCTCGGTGGGAATGCAGGTCACGGACGACGTAATCCTCGACATAATGTCCAACAAGGATTAAAACAGCGTTGGTTGCGACTCATCGAGAACGCTGATGACCCTCAACAGCACCGACTCGCGGAAAAGGGCGGAACGGGAGCGCACATTGAATTTTCGGCAATAGAGATTCACAGCAGCGAGTTCATTGTCGTTGAGATAGATGACCTGACGGTGGGAGCGGCGCTGAGCGGCGCGGCGTCCCAGGGAAACGCTCCCCCCCGCAAGCTGACTTTCAGCCGCCTTGGCTTTCCGTGATTTTCTCTTTTTCTTCGCCATAATTTCCTTTTTACCGACCCCAAAGTTATATATAAAATCAGATATAAACAAAAAGAGCGGCCTGGCGGTCGCTCTTTCGTGTTTTTAAAGGGTTAAAGCCCCTTTCGACTAGAACTTATATCTTACACCAAGGCAAATTGCGCCAGCGTAAAGAGCGTTGGTATAGAAACCAACTGTGCTGCTGCTGGTAGTTGTTGTGCCACCTGCACTTGCGCTTGACCAAGAAATACCAGGGCCGATTACAGGTCTCCAGTCGAGGGAGAGCTGAAGCGGGAACCAGAAGCAGTACTCGAAACCGATGCGTCCTGCAACACCGACATTGAACAGACCGTCGTGAGTTGACGCTGCAGTTGTTCCGTCGCTGTAAGTTACCCTGTTGGTGTAAGCCCAGTGGTATCCGAGACCTGCACCAACACCCATATACCAGTTCCACTCACCTTTGTGGCTCCAAGGGAAAGTTGCGCCGAACGGGTTGATCCAATCGTAAGTTGCAGCAGCACCTACACCTGAGAACTCAGGGAATGAAATCTCGGCAGAAAGCATATTGTTGCCGAGAGTGTGCTGATAAGAAACTTCAGCGCCGTAGCCGAGACGGGCACCGATTGCACGTGGCTGTGCGTTCATTGAAACTGCAGCAAGAACTACAGCTGCAAAAACCATAAGAAACTTTTTCATTGTACTAAAGTTTAATAAATACTTGATATTCAAACCAATAAAGGGGATGTGTGCAAATCCTCCCTAAATGTGGGCGCAAAGATACACATTTTTTTCAATACGGAGCACAAGTGGTCAGAAAATCGGAGATATACTCTTCGTCCACGGTGAGCCGGTCATACTCCCTCACGAGAGCGCCGTCCTCGAAAAGGCACACAAGCGGCATCGAGCCGTTGGTTATCGGGAGAAAGTCCAGAACGGGGGCCCAGAGATATGGAAGATGAAGGCCCGCGCCGAACTTGTCATAAAAAATGCTGATAGCCTGAGGCATATCCACATATTCCTCCATAAAATAGCAGTGAATCCTCTCCTGAGGGAGATTATCCCTTCGGATTATTGCAGCCATTTTAGAAGCGCACTGATGACAGTTTATGCAGCCGATTGAATAAAAGCAGACCATCTGTCGGCCGCTGAGAAGTCCCGTCGAGTCCGCCACCTCGCGGAATTTTTCCGCATTAAGGTCCGATGACCCGCTTCCTGTGAGGCGGAACCAGAAGTCAGGCGGATTGATTGCCGGAACGGCCACAAGGACTGCTGCAGAGAGCACGGCCGCGATAAGCCCCCGATGTTTATGTATATTTATTTCCCCGGGGAAAATCCACGTAAAGATGAGCACCGCAAGAGCCGCGGCGTTCTTCAGAAGCGACTGCGCCGGGTTCATATCGACAAGGTTTCCGAAGCAGTGGCAGGAGGCGGTATCGCCTTCTGACATTCGCCAAAGGAGAAATGCAGAAAAACCCACGAGCAGCGCCGCAGTGACCCCGTTTACGAAATGGTGCCACCAGCCGCTGATGAGCCCGAGTCCCAGGATGAACTCCCCCGCAATTATCAGCCTTGCGGCAAGGGTGCAGAGGTCGAAACTCGCAAAGCCGAATGAGAAGATGTAGAGTTCAAAGTCCCCGACACCGGCGAGTTTGGCACCTGCGGAGACACAGAAAAACAGTCCCAAGAGTACTCTCGGGACTGTCGAAATC
>CAYNDY010000004.1:0-14423 GCA_964396105.1 uncultured Muribaculaceae bacterium | reverse complement strand
GCGCAAAAGAAGATGCAAATGTAGTAAAAATGTGACAAACAAAAAGCGTGATTTTGTAAAAATGATTACAAAACCACGCCTAAAGTTCTCATTATCGCCAAACTACGAGTAAAGCGATGAGCAGGGAGGCGAATTACATACGAGGTGGAGGTCCTCCCGGCCCGCCGCGCCTGTTCCCAACCTTCGAACTGTCGAAATTACCAAACCTGTAAGTCAGCGACAGGATGATGTAGCGCCCGAGGGTATTGTTGCGCACCTCCTTGTGGTAGTTGGACTCGTCGGTCACAGAGAGGTTCTTGGACTTGTTCAGAATGTCGTACGCCTTCACTGCGAGGGTGAATTTCTTCTTGTAGAACGACTGGGTAATCTCGGCATTCCAGATGAACTCGGAGTCCTGAGGGGTGGTGTAGCCGCGATACCAGTTGTAATCCAGATCGGAGATGAGGTTCATCCCCCACGGCAGAGTCCAGTTCATAGACCCGTTCGCCTGATTGTTCCATGTGGTGTTGGTCTGAGCCGAAGCGATTGTGTACCAAGACTTTGACATCCTTGTGCGGCCTCCTAGATTAAGCTCCACGAAGTCGTTCCTGTAGGTAAAACGCAGCCTTTCGGTAAAGTTCACGCTCTGGATGTTGTTCGTAGTGAAATCATCCGCGTATGAGGAGAGGTCGCTGCCATAGTCCTGGTGGAACTTCACATAGTCGAACTCTGCAGTTGAAGAGTCGTAGTAGTCGGAAGCCTTGGTGGAGAAGGACGCAGTTCCGATATAGGAAGTGGAGCGGGTGTACTTTCCGTTGGTCATGGAGAACATAGAGAAGCCGGAGTTTCCGAACGGAATGTTCACCATAACCCTCGCGTTGGCGTTGCCGGTGACCTTCGTATTCACAGGGATGTTGTACTTCACGGAATTATTATCATACCAGGTCGCGCTTGTGATGGCGTCCTGAACGAGCGTGCCGCCGAAAAATCCGTTCACGGAGATGAAGTTCTTCTTGTTGGAGTAGCGGAACATACCGCGGAGACGGTGGCTGAAATACGGGCTCAGGTAGGGGTTACCGAGCGAGATGTTCACCGGGTCGCTGTTGTCCGGGACAGGCATCAACTGGGAGGTCGTAGGCTGGTCGGAGCTTCCGAAGTAGAACATACGGATGTTCGAGTTCTCGGAAAGGTCGTAGCTGAAGGAAGCCTGAGGAGACCACTTCACAACGGTGCTGTTGTAATCCTTGCCGTTGGTGGTGTTGTCGGTTATGGTCGGGTTTGCGGAGAAACCGAGCTGTGCCCTGATCTTGTCCTTCTGATACATAAGGTTCATACCTGCGGAGTGGTTCTGCGCGACATTGACGATGTTGTTGGAATAGGTGTCGTCAAGCACTTCCCCGTCGGCGGTATAGACGATGTCGTCATACCTTGAAGGATTCAGTGATGCGATATTTCCGCTGTTGTAGGCGTTTTTCACCGAGGTGTTCCTGTTCCATCCGTAGGAGTAGTTCGCTTCGAGATAGAAGTTTGTCCAGAGGGGCTCGGTATAGACGAGGCGGGCGTTCACAGAGTAGGTGTTGGACTTGCGGTCGATTCTCTGGTTTACATAGTCGATGGCCTCTCCGCCGTCAAAAGTCTTCGTGAAGGACTGGTTGTAGCCGTCCAGATTGTTTCCGCTGAAGCTGTAGCGGGTCATAAGGGAAAGGGTCCTGCCCGGCTTTCCGAGTTTCTGGCGGAAAAGGAGGAAGCCCTCGGTCGTCCAGTTCTTGTTGGCTCCGGTGTTGTTAGTCGTACCGATGTTGGTCGTGTCCCCGGCGGCCCTGGAAATGTCGTAGTCCGACCTTTCCACATAGTCTCCGCTACCGAAGTTCACCCTCGGTTCGAAGAGAATGGAGGTGTTGTCCGAGAACTTGTGCTCCAGCCTTACTCCGAAACGGTGTCCGTTGGTGCGGGTGGTGCTGTAGCCGTTGTTGTTCGTGGTGAGGGAGCTGCCGTCATTGAGGTAGTTTATGAGTTTGCTGTCCTCGGTGACATATTTGTTGGTGCCGTTGTAGAGGTAGTTCGTGGCAAGGTCCATATCCCCGTCAAGAAGGGTGAAAGCGCCGTTGACGCCGCCCATCCACGAGGTCGTGATGCCGTTTCCGCGGCCCCAGCCTCCCTGGCCGCCGCCCATTCCGCCACCGCCTCCACGCATATTGCCCATCATTGAGCCGGCCAGGTCGTTGAAGCCCCTGTTGTTGGTATTGTTTCCGTTAAGGATTATGCTGAGCTGGCTCTTGTCGGTGAAACGGCCGACCATAGCCGCGCCCTGAAAGCGCCAGTCGTTCATATCGTTATTAGCGCTCGGAACATCGTGTCCGCCGCCGGCCATAACGTTGCCGAACCAGCCCTGCATCATTCCAGGGCGGAGCGAGAGGTCGATAACCGTCTCCTCGTTTCCGTCGTCGATGCCGGTGAACATAGCCTGGTCGGACTTTTTCTCCACCACCTTCACTTTCTCAATCATCTTCGCGGGGATGTTCTTCGAGGCGAGCGAAGGGTCGTCGAGGAAGAAGGTCTTGCCGTCGATGGTGATTTTGGAGATGGTCTGGCCGTTCGCAGTGATGCTTCCGTCCTCTGAAACCTCCACTCCCGGGAGTTTCTTGAGAAGTTCCTCGAGCATATCGTTGTCCGAAGTCTTGAACGAGGAAGCGTTGTACTCGATGGTGTCCTTCTTGACGATTATAGGGTTGCCCACAGCCGTAACTGTCGCTGCGTCAAGCACCTGCACATCTTCAGACATTTTGATTTCACCGAGATCCTCGGACTTTGAGACCGTGATTGCCATCTCGACGTTTTTGTAACCCATAATCTCGGCCTTGAGATTATACTCTCCCTTGGAGACTTTGCTAAGGGTCACAGCTCCGTCCGCATCCGAAAGGACATAATACTTGGCTTCCTTTGCGCCCTTAGGGGTGAGGGAAACCGTCGCAAACGGAACAGGCTCTCCGCTCGCGGAGTCCGTGAGACGGAGTTTGACGGTGGATGACCCCTGCGCCGCCGCGCTCAAAGAGGAGAACGCCAATGCTGCCGCCAGCAATAAAACACTACCTAACTTTTTCAAATTCATATTCCAATATTTCTCAAGTATCTAACTTATTTCTATATAAACCTTATACCTCTAATCAAACTTTCAAATCCCACGCACTTTTTCCCACACACATACCTCCCCTCTTTTTTTATCTGAACCCCCTGCACCCTTATATCAACCCCTCCCGTCCCCTTTATAGGGGAAGTGGTGCTCCATCTTCCCTATCAACACATCCCCTCCCTTCAAAGACTCCGCACGGCACTCCAGTGCCTTGGGGATTTTTTACGGCCCCCTGGGCCGGCGGGCAGAAGCCCTTGTCAAGTTTCTGCGAAACTTGAGTTCATATCATTATGCTCGAGTAATCACAACCCTATTAAAACACTCGGTGCTTTAGACACTCCTGAGTCCGCGGGGATTAAATTCATTTCACCCTTTCGGGATGAGCGGCGATGAATTTCTTCCAGTCGCCTCCGCTTCCCGCACTTTTAAGAGGGCCCCGGGACTCATAATAGTGGCAGAGAGCAATCGCAAGGGCATCAGTGGCGTCGAGATGCTTGGGAGCGACGCTGATTTTCAGCTGCTTCTGAATCATCAGACTGACCTGCTCCTTGGACGCCGCGCCGTTTCCCGTCACAGCAATTTTCGCCTTTCTTGGGGCGTATTCGCTCACGGGGATAAGCCTCTTGAGGGCTTCTGCGATAACAATTCCCTGCGCACGGCCCAGCTTCTGAATCACCTGGGCGTCCTTGGCGTAGAAGGCCGACTCGATGGCGAGCTCGGTGGGGTGGTAGTTGTCCATAATGAGGGCTATCTCATTGGAAATCACCGCAAGTTTCTTGAAATGGTCCGTCTCCTTCCTCAGGTCCACAACTCCCATATCCACAAACTTCGGCCCCCCTTCATCCACAGAAATGACCCCGAAGCCAAGAAGATTGGTTCCGGGGTCAATTCCCATTATTATCTTTTCCTGAGAGTTTTCCACGCCGAAAATTGTTTAGCCGCGGCGCAGAAAAGCAATCTTTATGCCTTACGGCACAAATCCCAGTCAAATTGTTTTTAGTCGATTACATCAAAACCAGTGTAAGGTCTCAAAGCCTCAGGGATGATGATCTTTCCGTCCTTCTGGTTGTTCTCCAGCAGAGCGGCAACCACCCTAGGAAGCGCAAGTGAAGAGCCGTTCAGAGTGTGTGCAAGCTCGGTCTTTCCGTCCTCGGTCCTGTAGCGGAGCTTCAGGCGGTTTGCCTGATAGGACTCGAAGTTGGAAACTGAAGAAATCTCAAGCCAGCGGCCCTGGGCTGCGGAATAAACCTCGAAGTCGTAGGTGATTGCGGAAGTGAAGCTCATATCGCCGCCGCACAGACGGAGAATCCTGTAAGGGAGTCCGAGGCTGTTCACGATGCCTTCAACGTGAGCGATCATATCGTCGAGAGCGGCGTAGGAGTTCTCAGGCTTCTCGATGCGGACGATCTCCACCTTGTCGAACTGGTGCAGACGGTTCAGTCCGCGCACGTCCTTTCCGTATGAGCCTGCCTCACGGCGGAAGCAAGGGGTGTAGGCGGTCATCTTCACAGGGAAGTCGCCGTCGGAGAGAATCATATCGCGGTAGATGTTGGTAACCGGCACCTCAGCGGTAGGCACGAGGTAGAAGTTGTCGACTGTTGCGTGGTACATCTGGCCCTCCTTGTCAGGAAGCTGGCCTGTGCCGAATCCTGAAGCCTCGTTGACCATCACAGGCGGCTCCACCTCAAGGTAGCCCGCGCGGGTGTTGATGTCGAGGAAGTAGTTGATGAGGGCTCTCTGAAGCCTTGCGCCCTTGCCTTTGTAGACAGGGAATCCGGCTCCGGTGAGTTTTACTCCGAGGTCGAAGTCGATGATGTCGAGCTTCTTTGCGAGCTCCCAGTGAGGAAGAGCGTCCGGACCGAGGTCAGGAATTTCGTTGCCCATCTTCACGACGACGTTGTCAGCCGCGGTCTTTCCCTCGGGAACTGCATCGCAAGGGATGTTCGGAAGAAGAACGAGAAGAGACATAAGCTCCTCCTGGGTTTTCTGAGCCTTGGCATCAATCTCGCCTGAACGGCTCTTGAGAGCTGCAACTTCGGATTTAACCTCCTCTGCGGCCTCTTTCTTTCCGTCTTTCATAAGGGCGCCGATTGTTGCGGCAAGCTTTTTCTGCTGCGCAAGGCAGGAGTCAAGTTCGGTCTGAAGCGCACGGCGGTCTGCGTCAAGCGCATTGATTTTCTCGACGATTTCCTTTGCGTCAAAGTTTTTGACAGCGAGTTTCTTCACTACAAACTCCGGCTGTTCGCGAAGTAATTTAAGTGTAAGCATATCAGAATAAAATTAACATTAATCATTATAACTGGATCCCTTTGACCCTCAAACAGGTGCAAAGTTAGCATTTTCAAACAAAAAAAAAGACTATTACTCTCAGGGAGTAACAGTCCTTTTCAACTTTGCATAGAATCCCTGAGTTTAGTTCTCAAAAGGGACTACCGAGACGTATGACTTGTTCTCAGCTTTCTTGCAGAATTTAACCTTTCCGTCGATGAGGGCGTAGAGAGTGTGGTCCCTTCCCATTCCGACGTTCAAGCCAGGGTAGTGAACTGTACCCCTCTGGCGAACGAGGATATTTCCTGCCTTAACTGCCTGATCTCCAAATTTCTTGAGACCGAGCCTTTTGCTTAATGAATCACGGCCGTTCTTTGAACTACCGACGCCTTTTTTATGTGCCATAAATTAATTCTCCTCTGCTTTAAGCGATCTCGTTGATCTGGATTTTGGTAAGATACTGACGGTGTCCGTTGCATTTCTGGAAACCTTTGCGGCGGGTCTTCTTGAAGACGAGAACTTTGTCTGCCTTGCAAGTGTCGTCGAGGACGGTTGCCTTTACAACTGCGCCTTCTACGTAAGGGGCGCCAACCTTAACGTCGCCGTCGTTGTCCAAAAGGAGAACTGAAGCGAATTCAACATTCTCGTCTTTCTTCGCAGCGAGACGGTTGACGAAAATCTGTTTGCCAGCCTCAACTTTGAACTGCTGGCCTGCAATTTCTACGATTGCGTACATAAAAACTTTATTGTAATAAGTTTTGACTGCAAGCGGTCGGAGCGTCCGACTCTTTAGCGGGCTTGTCAGCCTTAAATAATGATTTCAAATTACTGCTCGTCCTGAAGCTGGAGATGCTGCACATAGATGGCTTTCATCCTGGCCTTTCTCGCCTTTACTGACGGCTTCTCGAACTCCCTGCGGGCTCTAAGCTCGCGGATAGCTCCTGTCTTCTCGAATTTCCTCTTGAATTTCTTGAGTGCCTTCTCGATGTTTTCGCCTTCTTTAACCGGTACTATAATCATAACTAAATCACCTCCTTTTTCTTTTCGGAATCGTTCAAAGACCGGGAAAAACAAGCCTCCCGATTTTTGAGCGTGCAAAGATACGAAGATTATTTTTATTTCAAAATTATTTTTCCCAGAAGGCGAGAAATCTTTATCGGCTTAGAGAATTTCGCGGCGGAACCAGTACTCAAATAATGGGTCAATGACCACAGGTTCTCCTTTTTCGGTGAAGGTGAGGATTTCCTTTTTCATCAGAGCCTCGCACACCCTCTTCACATTGGCGGAAGAGTGGAGGTCGTACTTTTCTATGACCTCGGCGGCGCTGAAACGGGTCTGTCCGTGCAGGACGGCCCGAAGGAACGAAATCTGGAACACGGTGAGACTGTTCACATAGGTGCGGAAGCGCGGCAGATTGTACGAAATCAAGGTCTCTATGGAGTCGGAAATAATCTTCTCGTTTATATATCCTATGGCTCTCGCGCCGCAGAGGAAAAACATCTGGTTAAGATACCACATACTTCCGCGGAATACTCTGTATGGCTTCTGGATAAGGTCCTTTTCGATTACCTTGCCGCTCGGACGGAAGCCCTCCACGATGTAGTCTATCACATCCTGCTCGCTGATCTGGCTAAGAGGGATATTGACGACATTTCTGAAGAAAAACTTTTTCTCGGCGAAAATATATTTCATCGCGTTGACCGCTGAGCCGCAGAAGACGTAGCTCATCCTGCCGCTTTCTGCATATTCCGTGGAAATCACCTCCATATGCCGAAGCCCTCTCTCGTAAGACGGGATCTGCATAATCGTCTGAAACTCATCGATAACGATGCAGAGTTTCTTTCCCGTCTGCTCCGCGACGGCGTAGGGAAGACTCAGGCCCGCGACTACATCATCTTCGCTTGCCGCCCCCCTCATCTGGACAATTTTTCCGAGGTCCTCGTAATCGGAAGAGTCAAAATAGAAATTGCCGCCGGGGAGATATTTCTGAATAAAGGACTCATATTCGTAGGGTCCGGCTGCGACGGCGGAAATGACGGCAGAAGCAAGCGCTGAAAGGTAGTCCTCAGCCGTTCTGACTTTGAGAATGCTGAGCATAATCGGCGTGAGCGTGCTTCCGGAAGTTCTGAGGTTTATCAGAGCCTGCTGCACAAGGGAGGTCTTGCCTGCTTTCGGCGCGGCATAAATGCTCACGTTCTCCCCCTTTTCAATCAGATTGCCGAGCGCGTTGCACTCCGAATATCTGCCCGTGAAGGCCTTGCCTGTCACATATTTATCAAAAATGAATGCGTCGTCCATAGTGAAATGTCCGTTAAGACGCCTTATACCTTTCCAGTCAAATACCGTACAATGGGTCACGTATACCTAATATATATACGGGTTCAATTCACACTCCGTGGCGTGTCCGGAGAATGAGACTTCAAAATTAGAATTTTTTAAAATAATTTCAAAACATCTTTGTTATTTTCTCAATAAATGAGGATATATCAAATTCAAGTTGTATTTTTGCGAACTTTTTGGAAAAGGAAAAATTATGGCAAAGAAGCTAAGCAAAGGTTGGAAAATTGCCCTCGGTGTGGCCGGAGGACTTGTGGGATTCTGGGCCGCGGTGCTCGTAGTGCTGCAGATTGTCCTCTCCCCTTCCGTACTGACGGGGATAGTGGAAAAATATGCCGGAGAATATGTCAAGGGCGCGGATCTTCACTTCAAACAGATCGGAGTGTCGATGTTCGGCGCGTTCCCGGAGGTGGAACTCAGCCTCGACAGCTGCACGGTGACCTACCCGCACGAGAAGTTCGACGATGTGATTACGCCGGAGTACAGAATCCAGTATATGGGCCGCGGCCCCCAGAAGGACACCCTCGCGGTTTTCGACCGCTTCGAAGTGAGAATCAATCCGTTCGCGCTTCTGAGGTGGAAACTTTCCATTCCCGACATAGACCTTTGCAAACCGAGGATTTTTGCCCACACCTACTCTGACGGAAGGTCCAACTGGGACATTCTCGGGGAGAGCGAAGAGCCTTCGGACACAACAGAGGTTTCAGATGAAGGGGGCTTGAGCCTGCCGGAGATAGAATTCGGGGGAATATGCCTTTGCGACGGGCCTACTGTCGTCTATTCCGACGCCACCGACACCCTCTCGGCTCTTCTTCGCTTCAACCAGGCTTCGCTCAAGGGAAAGCTCAGCAGCAACCTGCGTTTCCGCAAGAGGTTCGAGATCGGGGTGGACAGCCTTTTTGCCGCCGGAAGAGTGGGCTCAGACACGCTCCTTGCGGGTGTGGATTATCTCAGGGTGAAGGGCCGCAGGGGGCATCTTATAGATGTAGAGATGAACTCCCGCGCATTCCTCGGCACATCCTCCTGGGGCAGGCTTGAGGTGCCGATAAGCCTCGACGGAAAGGTGGATATGCCTAAGGACCAGGAGATTACGACGATTGATTTCACAAAACTCGACGGAAGCATCGCCTACATCCCGTTCAGGGTTTCGGGAAGGGTTCAGATGCCTTCGGACAGCCTCTACATTAATGCGGATGTGGACATAGACGAAGTCCCGGTGCAGACAATTCTCGAAAAATACGGAAAACAGATAATCTACGACGACGCTGACAAGGTGAAGACCGATGCGCTTCTCACGGCGGAACTCGTTGTTGACGGACACTATGTCTATGAAAGCGGAAAACTCCCTCCGGTGAGCGGTATTTTCTCGGTTCCGGAGGCGACGGTTTCAGTGGACAGCACTTCCCTCAGCGCCCACCTTACCATTGACGGCGAGGTGGAGACCGACTCCGAAGGGCGCTACAACCTGCTGCTTGACAACATCGACGTCAAGGCTCTTGAAAGCACACGTCTGAAGGGCCATCTCAACGTTATGGACATTCTCGGGGACGACATCCTGCTCGGAATGGACCTCTCGCTGCGTTCCCAGCTCGACACCCTCGCATCCCTTCTTCCGGAGGATATGGGCATTTCGGCTTCCGGCGCGCTCAAGGGCAAGGTTCAGGGCAGCGTAAGGGTTTCCCAGCTTGAGATTGCAAAGCTCCCGAAAGCGAACATCAACGGCTACCTCATCGCTCAGGACCTGAGGGTCAATGACATCAAGGACACAATCGACGTCTATGCAGACTCGGTGGATGTGCGCCTTGGGGCAAAACGGGGAAAAGTTGACGAGACCGACGCAAGAAAGTCCCGTATTCTGGAAATATCCGCCTACATAGACACGGTGAGGGCAGGTTACGGTCCTTCGCTCACCATCAAGGGACGGGACGTCGCCCTCAAGATGAAAAACGACGCCGGCATCATAACGGGCACGGACACCTCCACTATTTTCTACCCGATGAGGGGCGATTTCACGGCGGACTATCTCTCGCTGCGCGACGCCGACTCCACATCCGTAGGCCTCAACGGCACTGCCAACACCTTCCGGATCACCTACAACAACGGCAACAGCAAAATCCCGGTTCTTTCGTTCACAAGCCGCAACCGCGCAGCAAGAATGAAGGCCGCAGAGGGCCGTGTGTTCGCGAAAAACGCCAACATTTCCCTCACTGCGGAGATGAAGACCGTGGAGATGAAGCGAAGGAGGGAACATTTCCTCGACTCGCTCGGGGCGGTCTATCCGGGCGTGAGGCGCGACTCGCTCTTTGTCACTATGATGCGTAGCCGCAAAGCCCCGGGCCCTATGCCTGAGTGGCTCAAGGAGGAGGATTTCCGCAAACAGGACCTCGACCTCAAACTGGACGAATCCCTGCGCAAATACTTTATGGAGTGGGGAATCAACGGAAGCATCGCTCTCGGAAGGGCGAAGATCGTCACCCCGCTGCTGCCGCTGACGAATGTGGCGACGGATGTGAACGCATCCTTCAACAACGACCGGATCAACCTCGACAGCTTCAAATTCTCAAGCGGAGAGTCCTCCCTCTCGTTCACGGGAAAAATCACCGGACTCAAGAGGGCGCTTCTCGGAAGAGGGCCGATTAAGGTGGACGCCAAACTCGTTTCCGACCGTCTGGACTGCAACGAGCTTCTCGCAGCCTACGCAAAGGGTCAGCAATTCTCTGAGGAACACGCAACAGAAGGGAGCACGGCTCTTTCCGACTCGGAGTTCCAGCAGGCCGTTTCAGAGGCGTCCACGACCGAGGTTGACACGACCGCCTCACAGCTTATCGTGGTGCCGGCGAACGTAATAGCCGACCTTGCAGTGGAGTGCTACGACCTGGAATACTCGAATATGGTAATCGACTGGCTGCACTGCAACGTAAAGATGAAGGAGAGGTGCGTTCAGATCTACAACACTATGGCGGCGGCAAACCTCGGAAACCTCTTCTTCGAGGGCTTCTACGCCACCCGCAGCAAGACCGACATCAAGACAGGATTCAACCTCAACCTTATCGATGTGACGGCGGGAGAGGTGATGCAGATGGTGCCGCAGATAAGCGAAGTGGTGCCGATGCTCAGTTCATTCGACGGGCTTCTGGACTGCGAGATTGCGGGCACTGCGGCGCTTGACACGGCGATGAACATCGTTATGCCGAGCGTTGACGGAGTGATGAGAATCAGCGGAAAGAACCTCAGCCTCGCGCAGGACGAAGACTTGAAGAAGCTCACGAAGATCCTGAAATTCCGCAACAAGAAGGAACTCCGCATCGACAGTATGTCGGTGGAGGGCCTCATCAAGGACAGCGAACTGGAAGTCTTCCCGTTCATCCTCGGAGTGGACCGCTACAAGGTGGCTCTGAGCGGCGTGCAGAACCTCGATATGTCGTTCCGCTACCACGTTTCGGTCATCAAGTCGCCTCTGCTGTTCAAGTTCGGCGTGGACCTCTACGGCACCGATTTCGACCACCTGAAGTTCAAAATAGGCAAGGCGAAGTACCGCAGCGAGAAGAAGATTCCGGTCTTCACCCAGGCCATCGACGAGTCGAAGATGAACCTCGCGAACGCCATCAGAAACGTGTTCGAGACGGGAGTGGAGAAGGCTGTGGAGACGACCAACGCAGAGAACGCCATCAACGAGCAGAAAAAGAAGATCGGCTATGTCGCCGCGGTTGACGAGACAATCGAGCCGCTGAGCGAGGAGGAAACGAAGGAGCTTGACGAGGAGCAGAACAAGGAGACCGACAGCACCGAAGAGACAGCCACGACCTCAGAAGAAAATGCCCCTGCCGCAGAAAAAGATGCCCAGACACAAGCCCCTGAGAAATAGTTCCATACATATATTTATATATGCGCCCATAGAGTTTTAGGCCCTGTGGGCGTATTTTTTAAGGAATAATCCCTATATTTGTAAATTCGTGAAGTTGTAACCCATAATTATGGACACGGTAAAAGTTATTGAAATAAAGAAAAGCGTCTTCGAGGAGAACGGCATCCAGGCCGACAACCTCCGCAAAGACCTGAAACAGAAAGGCGTATTCCTTCTGAACCTTATGTCTTCGCCGGGAAGCGGCAAGACGACAACCCTCATCAGCACCCTCAATCTCATAAAGGACAAACTCCGTGTTGCCGTGATGGAAGCCGACATCGACAGCGATGTGGACGCGGTGAAAATCAAGAATGCCACCGGAGTCGAGTCCATCCAGCTCCACACCGGCGGAATGTGCCATCTGGACGCCGAGATGACCCGTCAGGGTCTTGAAAACCTCCCGTTGGAGAACATTGACCTTGCAATCCTCGAGAATGTGGGCAACCTTGTGTGCCCCGCCGAGTTCGACACCGGAAGCTGCCGCAACGCTATGATTCTTTCGGTTCCGGAAGGTGACGACAAGCCGCTGAAATACCCTCTGATGTTCTCCATCTGCGACCTTGTGCTCATAAACAAAGTGGATGTTCTCCCATATTTCGACTTCGACATAGAAAAGTGCATCCACAACATTCACCTTCGTAATCCGAAGGCGGAGGTAATCCCAATCTGCGCCCGCACAGGCGAAGGGGTGGATAAATTCGCCGAGTGGCTGCTGAACTCTGTTTCCGAATGGAAAGGTGCAAAGGCTGCTTCAATCCCCGGGTGGAAGAAAGCATAGACCCGAGGCCCCGGAAAGCCCATTCAGATATGGAGTCTTGGGACCCCCAAAAACTCATAAACAACGATATAACTCACTAAACGATAACCGATTATGCCAGAAATGTCAACCAAATTCGTCCCGAAACACAAGGGCGACAAGAACCCGAATCCAAAACTGTTGAAATTCGTCAGGAAGGTCACGGACAGGATTCCGGCAAAAATCCACGGAGTAACCACCGACGACCCCGAGTACTGGGGACTTGCCTGCATCTTTGAGGATGAAATGGATGCGGCGACCCGCGAAGCCGCGCTCGACCTTCTTCTCGACGTAATCTCGCAGAAGGCGATGACCGTGAGGGAACACCGCCCGTACCCTCTTCTTGTTGAGTGGAACCATCGGAAACACTACACCGCTACAGACGAGGAGTTCGACCGCTTGCTTGACTCCCTCGCCTATTTCGGAATGCTCGAATATGACTACGGCGACAAATACACCGACGAGGGCCCGGAAAAAGGCGCAGAATACGAGCGGAAGGACCGCGAATACTGGGTGCCGCTTTTCGTCCCGGGAAGCGCCGAGTACACAAATATGAACACCGAGCTTATGGACCGTCATCCTGAGCTTGCTATGTTCTTCGAAAGGATGACTTTCCTGCCTCTGGAGCACATCACGGCGATGGTTCCTCCGGGAGGCGCAGGCATCGGAATGCACGTAATCCCTGTGGAGAAGGCCATTTCGATGGAGAACCAGTCCATTGACATAGAGCACATTTCCTATTGGCTCAAACGCTACGAAGGCCACATCGGCGCCTCCATCTGCTCCTGCCGCTACGGACGCAAAAAGCTCGACGAGGGCTGCGCGGACGACTTCCAGGACTGGTGCATCGCCGTCGGGGATATGGCGGACTACTGCGCCGAGACAGGCCGCGGAAGGTCCATCACCTACGACGAGGCTATGGAAATCCTCCGCAGGGCCGAAGCCAACGGCTATGTCCACCAGATTACAAACATCGACGGAGACGGGAAGATTTTCGCAATCTGCAACTGTAACGTGAAGATTTGCAACGCACTGCGAACTTCCCAGCTTTTCAACACCCCGAATATGTCACGGAGCGCGTATGTCGCAAAGGTTGACAGCGCGAACTGCGTCGCCTGCGGAAGGTGCGTGGAATACTGCCCTGCTGGAGCAGTGAAACTGGGTCAGAAGCTCTGCACAAAACACGGAGAACAGGAATATCCGCAGCAGGTTCTGCCGGATGCCCACAAATGGGGCAAGGAGATGTGGAGCGAAGACTATCGCGACCGCAACCGCATTAACTGCTACCCTAGCGGCACATCCCCTTGCAAGACTGCCTGCCCTGCGCACATCGCCGTTCAGGGCTATCTGAAGAAGGCCGCCGAAGGAAAATACACCGAGGCGCTTGAGCTCATAAAGAGAGAAAATCCGTTCCCTGCAGTCTGCGGACGCATCTGCAACCGCCGCTGCGAGAGCGCCTGCACAAGGGGTACGATCGACTCCCCTGTTGCAATTGACGCAGTTAAGAAATTCATCGCCGAGCAGGACCTCAACGCCGAAAGGAGGTTTGTGCCGGAGATTGTCGTGGCTTCGAACAGAGGACGATGGAAAGAGAAAATCGCCATCATAGGCGGCGGTCCTTCGGGCCTGAGCTGCGCATACTACCTTGCCACAATGGGCTATTATCCGACCGTTTTCGAGAAGAACCCGGAGCCGGGCGGAATGCTCCGCTACGGAATCCCGTCCTATAAGCTCGGGAAGGATGTGGTTGCGGCCGAAATCGACATAATGAAAGAAATCGGAGTGGAAATCCGCACCGGAGTCGAAGTCGGAAAGGACATCAGCATCGAAGAGCTCCGCGAACAGGGCTACAAGGCATTCTATGTGGCTATCGGCTGCCAGGGAGGAAGGCTTCCGGGCATTAGCGGAGAGAAACTCGAAGGCACAGAGACCGCCATCGACTTCCTGCACAGGGCAAACACCGGAGCGGAGAAGATGGAGGGAAGAGTCGTTGTCGTCGGCGGCGGAAA
>CAYNDY010000003.1:25263-29068 GCA_964396105.1 uncultured Muribaculaceae bacterium | reverse complement strand
GCGTCGGCGAAGCCGCAGGAGATTGCTATGTCCTCGACCGAACGGTCGCTGTCGAGAAGCAGCGCGGCGAACTTCCCTATGCGGTAGTTCTGCAGGAACTGATAGATTGTCGTGCCCGTGTCGCTCTTGAACCGCCTCTCGAACACCCTTCGCGAAAGCGGAACCAGCTCCAGAAGATCCGAAACCGAGATGGAATCGGCATAATGATCCTCGATGTAGGCGATGACCTCCCTCACATACTTGTCCTGTACGGCATATTTCCTTGTGGAGCCGCGAGAAACCACCTGAAGCGGCGGCAGGATTATGTTCGAAGGCGCCGAAACCTCCCCGGAAATGAGAGCGTCGATGGTGCGCCCCGCCATATATCCTCCGTTCTGCGCGTCAATCACTATGGAAGAAAGCGTAGGGTTGGAAATGTTGCAGATCATATCGTCGTTGTCCACCCCGAGCACCGCGAGAGTGTCCGGAACGCTGATTTCGCAAAGCTGGCAGGTCTCAGTCACGTGGAGCGCATAGTGGTCGTCGCAGCAGAAAATGGCCGTGTTCTCAGGAAGGCTCCGAAGCCACTCCCCTATCCTGTCAAAATCCTGCGCCCAGCTGTCTCCCTTGCCGGTTTTCTCGAAATAGGCCTGCACGCTGAACCCTCCCTCGGAGAGCCTTCCCGAATACCCCTCATACCTTTCCCTGGACCAGACCGACTCCCGGATTCCGTAGTATGCGAATGATTTATACCCCAGGCCCAGGAAGTATTCCGCAGCCATCCGCCCCGTCCCGAGGTAGTCTCCCGTAAGGTTGCAGACCCCGGGGATTCTATCCTTGTAGTTCTGGATGATTATGGGAATTTTCATTGATGAGAGCGCCTTCACGTCAATGTCGTTCATCTGGGCCACAATCGCGTCCACCTTCCATTTCTTCGCCCAGCGGATAATTTCCTTGTCGCCGTGCAACATCCTGAAATACATAGGCATACGGTAGAACGCCCAACCTTTCTGAGTCTTTGCGTAACGCACAAGCCCCCTCAGGAGGTCGCGGCTGTAACCGCTGGAAAAGTCTGTCAGCAACAAAATTTTAACAACATTGTCATTTTTCATACGCGGGAAGGGAATACTTTTGTATCAGTTTCTGTAAAATTTGCACTTTGAAAACGCGAGGAAGAAGCGCAGGGCTGAGCCTTCGGCGGTGCAAAGGTAAACAAAAATGAAGATAAGAAGAATTTTTGCTGACGGTTTTTGAAGAAATCTTGACGATTATTTGTGCATTATGCTCTCTGGAAATGATTTACTTTGTAACGCTGAAAATCCCCAATGCGGGCGCAAAAGCCTTCAAAGGGAGGTTTTCAACAAATAAACAATCATAACTGCGTAATTATGAGCACATCTGCAAATACATCCTCCACAGGAGGCAACTCCCGGAAGAGCTACATCTTTTCCCTTGCGATGCTCGGAGCCCTGTTTTTTGTCTTCGGCCTCGTTTCGTGGGTGAACTCCATCCTGGTTCCATATTTCAAAATCGCGTGCGAACTCAAAAGCGGAGTCCAGACCTATCTGGTGACTTTCGCCTTCTACATCGCCTACCTCGTGATGACCATCCCCGCGTCGTTTCTTCTGAAAAAGACCGGCTACAAGAAGGGAGCTACCATCGGACTTTGGATTATGGCAGTGGGTGCGCTTCTATTCTGGCCTGCAGCCCTCACGAGGACCTACGGCCTGTTCCTTCTCGCGCTTTTCACCATCGGGACTTCGCTCGCAATCCTCCAGTCCGTCGCCAATCCGTTCGTTACGATCATCGGCCCGTATGAGAGCGCGGCGAAGAGAATCAGCATTATGGGCATCTGCAACAAGCTTGCGGGCATCCTCGCGCCGCTTGTTTTCGCAGCCCTGGTAATCCGCCCGGAGGACAAGGCCATTATGGACGCCGTCGAGGCGGGGACTCTCACGGGAGCCGCCAAGGAAGCCGCCCTTGACCAGATGATTCAGGGAGTGATTGTCCCTTACGTCGTTCTGGCGGTGCTCCTGTTTATCTTCGGAGTGCTTTTCTACAAGTCCCCGATGCAGGACATCAACCCCAACAGCGCAAACTCCTCTTCCGACAGCGCGAACGACCGCAAGTCCATTCTCAGCTACCCATATCTTGTGCTCGGAGTGCTCGCGCTTTTCTGCCACCTGGGAAGCCAGCAGATTTCGGTCAGCACCATCATTTCCTACGCCCAGAGCCTCGGAATCGACTTCGCCGCGGCGAAAGTTTTCCCTTCCTACACGCTCGGATGCATCCTTGCAGGTTACCTTCTCGGAGTGGTTTTCATACCTAAATATATAAGCCAGCAGAAATCCCTCGTGGTCTGCACCATCGTCGGATTCATCCTTTCGCTGCTTGTTCTCCTGCTGCCGCCGAAGGCATCGATTTGGAGCCTCGTGCTTCTGGGAGTGCCTAATTCCCTGATTTATGCGGGGATATGGCCTCTTGCCATCCGCGGACTCGGAAAATGGACCAGCCTCGGTTCGGCGCTTCTGGTTATGGCGCTTTGCGGCAACGCAGTGGTTCCGCTTCTTTACGGCTATGTTTCCGACAGCATCGGACTTCAGGGGGCCTACTGGCTTCTGCTGCCTTGCTTCGCGTATATGATTTTCTACGCAGTCTACGGATATAAGATTGAGCACTGGACTAAAAAATAATCCGGCCTCATCACTGATATACACTCTCAGATAATGAAAAAGTCACTTATAAACGGAAAAATAATCGCCGGGGGCAAAGTTCTCGAGGGCAAAGTCCTCGTCCTTGACGGCGGAAAAATAGAGGGAATCGCCGACTGCGCTCCTGCGGATTCCGAGACTTTGGACTGCGGAGGAAACTACGTGAGCCCGGGATTCATCGATATGCACACCCACGGAGCCGGCGGATGCGACTTTATGGACGGCACTGTGGAGGCATTCCTTACTGCTGCCCGTATGCACGCGACCCACGGCACCACCCTTCTCTACCCTACCACCCTCACCAGCACGAACGAGCTGCTCTTCGCCTCTTTTGAAACCTATCAGAAGGCGAAGGCTCACAACACGGAGGGCGCTCAGCTGGGTGGAATGCACCTCGAGGGCCCCTATTTCAGCCCGAAATATGCCGGGGCACAGGACCCGCGCTATCTTCGTAATCCCCGGAAAGAGGAATATCTCGAAATCCTCGACCGCTGCCCCGCAATCGCCCGCTGGAGTTTCGCACCGGAGCTTGAGGGAGCGGACGAGTTTGTCGCCGAACTTCATAAAAGAGGCATCGTGGCATCAATCGGCCACACCGACGCGACATTCGGGGACTGCGAGAAGGCCTTCAAGGCCGGAGCCACTATGATGACCCACTTCTACTCCTGTATGAGCACGATTTCCCGCCGCAACGCCTACCGCTATGCCGGCGTGATTGAATTCGGCTACTACGAGGACGGAATGAACATCGAGATCATCGCCGACGGCATCCACGTTCCGAAGGATCTTCTCCACCTTGTCCTTAAAATCAAAGGCACGGACCGCATCAGCCTTGTCACCGACTCGATGAGAGCCGCCGGAATGCCGGAAGGGCCGAGTGTCCTGGGAGGCCTCGCCGACGGGCAGGAAGTGATTGTGGAAGACGGAGTTGCAAAACTTTTGGACCGCAGCGCCTTTGCGGGAAGCGTCGCGACGACCGACCGCCTTGTGCGCACTATGACCCAAATTGCCGGCTGCAGCATTCCTGAGGCCGTTAAGATGATGAGCGAGAACCCTGCCCGGATTATGGGCGTTTTCGCCTCCAAAGGCTCTCTGGAAGCAGGAAAGGACGCCGA
>CAYNDY010000003.1:10668-25163 GCA_964396105.1 uncultured Muribaculaceae bacterium | reverse complement strand
AGACTAATACAATAATATGAAAATCAAAGAATTACAGGCTGACAAGCTTAAAGTTGAAATCTTCTCTTCGCGCGAAGAGATGGGAAAGGTTGCAGCGGAAGACGCTGCTGCGTGCATAAAGGACCTTCTTTCAAAGAAAAAGGAAATCTACATAATATTCGCCGCCGCACCTTCGCAGAACGAATTTCTCGCATCCCTCGTTGCGTCTGAGGGCATTGACTGGACAAGGATCCACGCCCTTCACATGGACGAATATGTAGGCCTTCCTGACGACGCTCCGCAGGGCTTCGGCAATTTCCTCCGCAGAGGAATCTTCGACAAAGTGCCTTTTGCGAGCGTTGAGCTTATCGGCACAAGCGCCGACCACGAGGCGACTATCCGCCGCTACACCGAAATCCTCGGCAAAGTTCACGTAGACATCGTTTGTATGGGCATCGGCGAGAACGGACACATCGCGTTCAACGATCCGCACGTTGCCGATTTCAACGACCCGCTTCCGGTTAAGAAAGTGGACCTTGACGAGAAATGCCGTATGCAGCAGGTTCACGACGGCTGCTTCAAGAGCATCGATGAGGTCCCGAAATTTGCCATCACCCTCACAGTGCCTACCCTCTACAATGCAGACCACCTTTTCTGTATGGTGCCTGCCGCAACAAAGGCTGACGCAGTGAAGGCGACCGTCTGCGGCGAAATTTCCGCAAAATGCCCTGCGACCATACTTCGCAGGCACACCAGTGCGAAACTCTACCTCGACCCTGACAGCGGAAAATACCTTCTGTAGAAGTTAATCCGGGTAGCCCCCGGGCCCATAGAAAATGAAGAAAAACACAATCATATCACTCCTGCTGGGTGCGGCTCTGCTTTGTGGCGGGGCCTGCGAGACGCTTTGGGCTAACTCCGTCCTTAGGGGAAGGGTCCTCTGCGGAGACGAACCCGTTGAAGGAGTGAAGGTTACGGACGGAAAGAACATCGTCCTCACAGGAGCTGACGGGGCCTACTCCCTCGAAAGCGACAAGGCGTACGGGCTTGTGTACATAACTCCCCCTTCGGGATATGTCCCCCAGAACGCCGACGGGGTGAAACCCGAGTTCTGGGCCGCCCTCGACAAGGCTTCCGCCGCTGACGAGACCCACGATTTCCGCCTCCAAAAGCAGGATCAGAGCTCCTACACCGTGCTTTTCCTTACGGATGTTCACCTTTGCGGCTCCACCCGCAAGCCGGACATTGAAGTCTTCCGTCGCAAGGCCCTGCCCGCTTTCAACTCCCTCGCAGAGAAAGCCTCCAAGAACGGGCCCGTCTATGCCTTCAACCTCGGCGACCTTTCGCACGAAAGATACTGGTATGAGTTCAATTTCGGGCTTCAGGACGCCTACAATGAGTTCCTCCAGGGCGGAGACAAGACCCCGATGTACAGCATCCCGGGCAACCACGACAACGACTGCGCTGTCCTTTCGGCCAACACCGACTACGACGCCGGGCACATCTACCGCGCCGTTCTCGGCCCCGAGTACTACTCGGTTGAAATCGGCGACGAGCACTGGATTTTTGCAGACGACATAATCTACATCAACGACCCTACTGTCCACAAAAAGCCGTGGCCGGTGGGCTCCAAAGGCTCAATCAACTACAAGGCCGGATTCACCGAGGGTGAGATGGAGTGGATTGAAAAGGACCTTGCGAGCGTTCCGGAGGGCAAAAAAGTCATCTTCTGCACCCACTGCCCTCTTCTTAAGGACGGCGGAGCCGAAACGACCTTCCCCGAGGAGCAGATGCAAAGGCTCTCAAAGGCAACCGAGCGCTTCGGTGCCGTTATGGTCTATTCAGGACATCTTCACCGCTCAGAATATATTGTGAGCGAGAAATGGCCTCTTTTCACCAATCAGGTTATCTGCGCATTCTCCGGGGATATGTGGGAGAGCTCCCCTAACAGACTTCTCGGCATCGAAGGCGAGGACGGAGGAGTGCTGGAGGTTCGCTTCACCTCCAAAGGCGAGCAGACTTCCTGGCAGACGCATCTTTACGGGGAGAAGGTTATGAGGGTTTATGACCTTAATGCAGTCCGTGAGCGCTATGCAAGCGACCCGCGCATCCGCGCCCAGATTGCAGCCTTCCCCGAAAGGACCGACTACGCAGACGAGAAATTCAAAAACCGCATTCTTGTAAACTACTGGATGTGGAAACCGGGTGAAACAGTTGAAATCCTCGAGGGCGGAAAGCCGCTGAAAGTTAAGAAAGTAAAGTGGGAAGACCCGCTTTTCAACCTTTCCTACTATCTTCCAGCCTGGGAAAACGCCAACGGAGTGGCTCCGGGGCAGTACAAGGTAACGAACCACCACAGTTTCTCCGCGAAAGCCTCTTCGTCAAAATCCACGATCACCGTCCGTGTCCTCTCCGCAGAGGGAAAAGTTCTCTACAAACAGACTCTAAAGCGCCCCGTTGCCTCCTTCCCCGCAAAGGAATATGACTGGACAGCGGGCGAGAACCTTACCATAATCGGGAAACTCTTCCCCGACACCCCTAATCCGTGGCACAGGATTGACACGGTCCGTTTCAAGGGCTTCGACCCCGACGAGAATCTTCTTGTGAGGCAAAGCAGCGGCATAGCCCTCGTTTTCCGCTCCGACAGCCCTTCCATCGCGGTACGCACCACCTACGAAGACCGTCAGAGAAAAACTTCCACCGCTCCAATCGCCTCCTACGGCTATGACCTCTATGTCGCCGACGGCAAGGGAGGATGGACATTCGCCGACGCGGGGGTAAGCTCAAAGGACGGAAAAACCGTCACAACGGTACTTGCAGGCGGGATGGAGCCCACCGAAAAGGAGTTTCTTCTCTACCTTCCGCTTTACGCAGTGCTGGAAAAACTCGAAATAGGCATTGAGATGGGAAGCCGGATTGAAGCGGCCCCGTCGCCTTTCAGGCACCGCGTTGCAGTTTTCGGCTCTTCCTACACCCACGGAGCAGGCTGCTCCAGAAGCGGAATGACCTACGCGGCGCAGCTTACCCGCAACACCGGGATTCAGCTTCTGAGCCTTGGATGCAGCGGCCACAGCAAGCTCCAACCATATTTCGCAGATGTGCTTGCCGAGGCAGATGTGGACGCCATTCTTCTCGATGCGTTCTCCAACCCTTCAGCAAAGACAATCCGCGAGAGGCTCCTTCCGTTCATTGACAGGGTTGCCGGTGCTCATCCCGACATCCCGATTATTTTCCAGAGGACCCTTCGAAGAGAAGAGCGTAACTTCCGCACCGGAGTTGAAAAGGAGGAGGCCGAGAAAAGGCAGGTTTCAGACTCTCTTATGACAGAAGTTATGAAAAAATATCCCAATGTCTATTTCATAACCCCTTCAGCCTCGGACGGAAGCCATCTCCACAGCGTTGACGGAGTGCATCCCGATGAATACGGCTACAGGCTCTGGGCCGAAAGCATAGAAAAACAGTTCAAGAAAATACTCAAGAAATATAAAATCAACTAATCCCAACATTTATGAATCGTATAACCAAGCTCTTGATTACAGCGTTTCTCTTTGTCGGTGCAGCCTTTTCGCTCTCCGCACAGCAGAGAACAATCAAAGGTACCGTGCTCGACGAGACTTCAGTCGGAGTGCCCGGCGCCGCTGTGATTCTCGAGGGAACTTCGAACGGTGTGATGACAGGCGATGACGGAAGCTTCTCCATCAGCGTCCCCGCCTCCGGAACGGCTTCCCTCACAGTTTCAATCCTCGGCTATGCCACCCAAACCGTTCAGGTGACTTCCACTCAGGACAACATCAAGGTTGTCCTCAAGGAAGACAACCTCGTGCTGAACGAGACGGTGGTCGTGGGTTACGGTGTACAGAAAAAGGTCAACCTCACAGGCGCGATCTCCACTGTGGACACCGAGTCCCTCGAAAACCGTCCTGCACACTCCCTCGCCACAATGCTCCAGGGTTCTGTGCCGGGTCTTAACATCACCACCTCCGCCGGTGCTCCGGGAAGCGCCCCTGAAATCAACATCCGAGGCTATACTTCCATCAACGGCGCCGAGCCGATCGTTTTGATTGACGGCGCAATCGGAGACCTCGACAGGGTGAACGCCGATGACGTTGCCTCTATTTCAGTCATCAAGGACGCGGCTGCGGCTGCCGTCTATGGAGCGAGGGCTGCCTTCGGTGTGATTCTCGTCACCACCAAGTCCGGAAGCGACTCCGACGGCAAGGCCACGGTACGCTACTCCGGCCGCTGGGGCTGGGAGTCAAACACCACCTCAACAGACTATGAGACAACCGGTTACTGGTCAGTTTACGTAAACAACCTCTTCTGGAGCGCCTACTCCCCGGGAAACAAATACGTCAGGTACAACGACGAGGATATGCGTCAGCTGCTTCTTCGCGTGAACGACAAGACCGAGAACCCGGAGAGGCCGTGGGTAACCATCCAGAACCGCGACGGACGTGACCAGTATGTCTATTACGGCAACTTCGACTGGTACCACTACCTCTACAGCGACACCCATCCGGTGCAGCAGCACAGTGTCTCCCTCAGCGGAGGAGTGAAGGGCGTAAAATACTATGTCTCAGGTGCATACGACCGTCAGCAGGGAGTTATGAAGATTAACCCTGACATCTATCAGAAGTATAATCTCCGTGCGAAGGTGGACTTCCCTATCAACAAATGGATGAAGTTCAGCAACAACACCACCTACTACGGAACGAACTACACCTATTCCGGCATCACCGACCCTGAGGACACGTTCGCATCCGGTTCACGCCACGCGCTTGCCTGCTTCACCCCTCAGAACCCTGACGGAACCTGGGTTTACAAGACAAGCTGGACCAACTACCAGGTCAACAACGGCCGCCACATCGTGATGAGCGAAAACAACAACGTCAACATCCGACGCCGTTCAGACTTCACCAACACCGCAGAGCTCACCATCAAGCCTGTTAAGGGTCTTGAAATCAAGGCCAACTACACCTACAGGACCTACCAGAGCCGCAACACCTACCGCCGCACGGGCTTCAGCTACTCGCAGTACCCTGACGAGGTCATCGAATTTTCCGACGCCAGCAACTACGCCGACAAGATGAGCGAGGTTGTGAACACGGTGAACTACCACTCCGCAAATGTGTATGCCACCTACGACAACACCTTCGCAGAGGCTCACCACCTCACGGCCACCCTCGGATACAACTTCGAGGCCCGCTCTTCGAAGGACGTCACCGCAAGCGGCCAGAACCTTATCACCCGCAACCTTTCCGACCTCGACCTCGTGGGTGAGGACGAGTCAGGAAACGTCATAACGAGCGTTGCCGGCGGACAGAGCTCATACGCCCTCCAGGGCATCTTCGGCAGAGTGAACTACAACTACAAGGAGCGTTACCTCTTCGAGATTTCCGGCCGTTACGACGGGACCTCCCGCTTTGCAAAGGGACACCGCTGGGGCTTCTTCCCTTCAGGGTCCATCGGATGGAGAATCTCCGAGGAGCCGTTCTTCGCCCCTGCAAAGCGCATTGTAAGCAACCTCAAACTGCGCGCATCCTACGGACAGCTCGGAAACCAGAACGTTTCCAACTACGCCTACCTTCAGACAGTGGGAATCAAGTCCCTCTCATACTCCTTCAAGGAAAGCACGGCTCTTCCGAAATACTCCTACCTTTCAAGCCCTAACGCCACAGACCTCACCTGGGAGGTGGCAAAACAGGCCAACATCGGACTCGACGTCACTTTCCTCGGCGGCAAGCTCGACTACACCCTCGAGGGCTTCATCCGCAACACCACCGGAATGCTTACCGACGGAGTGGCTCTTCCTGCAGCCTACGGAGCTGATTCTCCTCAGTCCAACGCAGCTGACCTGAGCACCCGCGGATTCGAGATGCAGGGCACCTGGAAAGACGGCTTCAAGCTCGCCGGAGACACCTTCCACTACCACATCGGAGCGAATATGAGCTACAGCGGCACCTACATCACCAAGTACGACAACAAAGAAAGATCCTTCGCAAAAGACTACTACGTGGGTCAGGAAATCGGAGAAATCTGGGGATATGTGGTTGACGGACTCTTCGCCACAGACGAGGAAGCAGCCGAGTACACCTCAAAGGTTGACCAGTCCTTCTGCTCCACCTACCTCACCGGAGGCTGGAAGGCCGGAGACCTCCGCTATGTCGACCTTGACGGCGACGGAAAGATCAGCGTAGGCTCCAACACCGTGGACAACCCGGGCGACCGCAAGATCATCGGCAACTCCCGTGCAAAGCTCCGCTACGGCTTCAACTTCGGATTTGACTGGTACGGAGTGGACGTAAGCGCCACCTTCGAGGGGACAGGCAACCGCTACTGGTATCCTGGATACGAGAATATGGCATTCTGGGGCCCTTACTGCCGTCCTTACGTTTCCTATCTTCCTAAGAACTTTATGGACAATGTCTGGAGCGAGGACAACCCCGACGCATACTTCCCTCGTCCGAGGGGCTATGTTGCCGGCGTTGGTTCAGGCCGAGAGCTCACTATGACCAACACCCGCTACCTCCAGAACATCAAGTATCTGCGTTTCAAGAACCTCGCTGTGGGTTACACCCTTCCTAAGAAATGGACCCGCAAGATCCACATCGACAAACTCAGGGTTTACTACTCCGGGGAGAACATCTGCTACTGGTCACCTCTGAAGAAGGTCACCAAGTACATCGACCCTGAAGCAGCATACCCAAGCAACAGCTCAGGCAGCAACGGCTTCTACCCGTGGCAGAAGACCCACATGTTCGGAGTTGAAATCACATTCTAAAGCGTAGAGTTCAATTTTAAAGAAACAGAAAAGATGAAAAACACAATAAAGAATATCCTCCTTCTGCTCTGCGCAGCCTTCAGCCTCTCCTCCTGCGACGACTGGCTGAACAAGACTCCGGAGTCAAAGCTCACGGTGGACTCCTACTTCGAGACGGAGACCGACCTCAAGATGTTCTCCAACTCGTTCTACAGCACTGCGTTCGGCGGCGACTACCACCGCAACCAGAGCGACGTCATCATCGAAAGCACCCTTTCCGACCTCATCAGGGGCGGAAACAGCCGCAATGTTCCGAACAGCGGCGGCGGATGGAATTTCACCTGGCTCCGCAAAATCAACACCCTCATCGAATATGCCCCGCGCTGCGAGGACAAGGATGCTGTGGTGGAATACACCGCAGTGGCGAAGTTCTTCCGCGCCTGGTACTACTACTCCAAGGTCCGCATCTTCGGCGACTATCCGTGGATTGACCACGTTATGGCATCGAATGACGCCGATCTCCAGGCTCCCCGCGACTCCCGTGAAATAGTCCTCACCCACATGATTGAGGACGTGGACTCCGCAATTGTACATCTTCCGGAGACATCTTCCCTCTACCGCATCAACAAATACACTGCATACGCCCTCAAGGCTCGCTTCTGCCTTTTCGAGGGAACCTACCGCAAGTACCACGAGTACAAGGACACCACAGGCTCGGGCCACGATGCGGCTTACTACCTTAATCTTGCAGCTGAGGCAGCCCAGAAGATTATGGACAGCGGAAAGTACTCCATCTACTCCACCGGCCACCCGGACAAGGACTATGTGAACTACTTCAAGTCCACCGACGCCATCGAGGGCGAGACCATTCTTGCCGTTGACTACGACAAGTCGCTCAACCTCTTCCACGACGCCACCTGCTACGGAATCCAGAGCGCGAAGGGCCGTGCCGGGTTCACGAAGAAATTCGTAAACTCCTACCTTATGAAGGACGGCTCCCGCTTCACCGACCAGCCGGGATGGAAGACTATGACTTTCACCGAGGAGACTAAGGACAGGGACCCGCGCCTATCTCAGACAATGCGCACCCCGGGCTACATCCGCCCCGGAAAGAGCGTTTCTACGCTTGACGGCCCTGACTACACCAGCAGCGTAACCGCATATCAGACAATCAAATACCTGATGGATGCAGACGCCGGCGCAGACAGCGCGGACCGTTCCTACAACGATATGCCGGTTATCCGCTACGCCGAAATCCTCCTCATCTACGCTGAGGCGAAGGCCGAGCTCGGCACCCTCACCCAGGCTGACCTCGACAAGAGCGTGAAACTCATCCGCGACAGAGTCGGTATGCCTAACATCAACCTCGCTTCTGCGAACGCCAACCCTGACCCGTATCTCAGCGGTGCGGAAGGCGGATATGTCAACGTCACCGGAGCGAACAAGGGAGTCATCCTCGAGATTCGCCGCGAAAGGACCATCGAACTCGTTCAGGAAGGAAGTATGCGCTACCTCGACCTTATGAGGTGGAAAGAGGGCCAGTGCCTTGCGCAGAACTTCTACGGAATTTATTTCCCGAGCCTCGGAGAATTTGACCTGGACGGGGACGGAGTGAAAGAGTACTGCCTCTACAAGGGCTCCAAACCTACGACAAGCGCAAAGTATGTGTTTGAAGTGGGCGAAGGCAAGGATATGGTACTCACAAACGGGGACTCAGGCTACATCGACGCAGTCAGCGGAATTCCGCACGTGTTCGACGAAGGCCGCGACTACCTCTACCCGGTTCCTATCAACGAGCGCTCGCTCAACCGCAATCTCACCCAGAACCCGGGTTGGGACGACGGTCTTGATTTCTAATTTGTATTTTTGCGAAAATTTATGACAATGAAAAAGATATTGAGCATAGCGGCAGCCTCCCTCGCTCTCCTTGCGGCGCTCTCTTCGTGCCAGAAGGAACAGAGCAGCGTTGCCAAGGCCACACTCATCGACTTCCAGACCCTCGAAGTCAGCGCGACGGACGTGGATGACGCCACTCTGAGCGTCATCTCCGACGGGGAGTGGACCATCACCAAATTCCCTGACTGGGTCAGCGTTTCGCCACTTTCAGGCGGCGCGGGAGAAACCCTTGTCACTATCAGCATCTCGGACAACCTTGACGGAGACGAGGTGGACTTCCCACGCGAAGGAACGATCGTTCTCGGCGGCACACGCCTCTCCAGCAAGGCCACTCTCACGATTTCCCAGGCCGGCGACCGCTACAAGGGCGCCCCGGCCTACACACTCGAGACCATCACCGAGGCGAAGGACAGCAGCGCTGTCAGCGTCTTCAACGCGACCGCCATCCTCGAGACTTCGAAATACCTTCTCATCACCGACGGAGACGGCTTCGCACTCACTGACGCCCCTCTTTCCCTTGAGGAGAAGGCCACGGTGAAGGGAGTGAAGACAGTGGTTTACGGCATCACCCTCATCAGCAGCGCAGACATTCTCGACCCTGCTGCGGGAGACTCCTACCCGTTCACCGCTGAAGACATCACCGCCACTCTGGACGCTTTTGCCGCCGCTGACAACGGAAAATATGTCACCGTCGAGGGCGTCGCCCAGGTTCCGGGAGAGGAAAGCGTCGTAATCTCTGTCGAAGGACAGGAAAATGAACTTTCCGTGATTTACCCTGACACCGAATTCAAGTTCTCGAAGCTCACCAACCACAAGGTGCTCATCGACGGCTTCGCATTCCGCGACAGCGACTCTACCGTAGTGCTGCTTGCGGCCGCCGTTGAAGATGAAGGTATGACCAGGGCGCAGGACGTTGTTGCCCAGTGGAAGTTTGCTGACCATATTGCGGAAAATGCGGCTACATTCACAGGAAACACCGAGACCAAAATCTCCGACACCGACAAGAAAGCAGGCGATGGAGACAAGTACATTGCCGCAAACACCGGCGATGCAAAGATCAAGTATGTCAACGTTGACAAGACATCCCTGTCCGGAGGCGGCACGAACTGCCCTGCCCGCAGGCTCACCGCCGGCGGAGCGCCTAACACCAACGGAGGATGGGAAGGCGACTACTGGCTGTTCGACGTCAACCTCAGCAAGACTTACGCTGCCGGCTCAACCCTCACTCTTACAATGACGACAAAGGCCAGCGGAAGCGGTCTGAAGTACTGGGTACTCGAAATTCTGGAAGGCGACACCTGGCTTCCGATGAAGGAAACCGTCACCGAGGAAATCACAAGTGCGAACGGCAACACGACGAAGACCGTCACATACAATTTTGCCCAGAGCAACAACTCAAGTGACTCTATGGACGTAAGCTACACTCTCACGGCCCCTGCAAGCGGAAATCTTCAGATAAGATACCGCGCGGCAGCCAACTTCACCGCTGCCGACGCATACCAGACCAAGATGGGAACCGGCTGGCACCGTCTTGAGGGCAGTCCTAAGATTGTGATTGCCTACGACAGGTAAATCTTAAGAAATTACATCAACGAATGAGAAAAATCCTCAAGAGTTTACTCCTCATTCCTCTTCTGGGCGTGGTGCTGTCTTCCTGCGGGAAAGACAGCACCGCTGCCGGTGGAGAGGACACCGCAGTTCTTCGGATCGTTTCCACAGAAGGCGAACCCGTTTCAAGCCTTGACTTCAGCAGCGGGAGCGGGAAAATGAGCCTCAGGGTGGAATCCACCCTTCAGTGGACACTTTCAGTCGAAAGCGATGGAGGGTGGCTCAGCGCCTCGGCCTCAAAAGGCAGCGGAAATTTCAAGTTCTCCATCTCCGTCTCCGCAAACTACGACTCTTCCCCCCGCGAAGGAAAGCTTACTCTCTCCGCCGGCGGGATGGATGATGTCACAGTTACGGTCCGCCAGGGGGCGAAAGAGGATGTGAAGGGCGTGCAGATTAGGGTTATGTCCTTTAATCTTCGCGTCGGCGGAAAGGCTGACGGAAGCACGGACGAGCAGGGGCACGAATGGACAACTGTGCGCAAGGCCCCAGTCATCAAAATGTTCAGCGCCATCTCTCCTGACATAGTCCTTATGCAGGAGTGCCGCCAGGAACAGCTTGACGACCTCCAGGCTGCCCTTTCGGACAAATATCTGTTCTACTTTTTCGCCATCGACAGCACTCTCAAGGACGGAGAAAAGGAGTCGTGCACCGAGAACGTATTTCTCAACAGCGGCGCCCGGCAGGTAATTATGCTCGCGAAGGACAAGTTCGAAATGAGCGGCTGGGGCAGGTTCTACCTAAGTTCCACCCCTGATGTTATGTCCCCGAGCGACGGAACCCAGACAAAAAAGGTCACCCTGTGGCTTCGGGTTAAACTTCAGGGCGTCTCTGACCCTCTTTATCTTTTCAACACCCACTTTGTCACCCCAAGCAGGGGCGACGTGATTGCCGACAACGCCAAAGTGAATGTGGAGCAGATTAAAAAGATAATCGGCGACGGGACCGTCTCGGGAAAGAGCAAATCAGCCATGAAGCTCTTTTTCGCGGGAGACCTCAACTGCGACGAGAGCGACAGCCGCCTTTCAGAGCTGAACAAATACCTCCCTCTAGCCCGCACCGGGGCCACTTCCACCGAGGACAAGCCCACCTACAACGGCTACTACACGGATTCGTCCCGGTGGACCCGTCTGGACCATATCTACTACTTGAACGCAACCCCGCTCACCTACCGCGTAGTGGACTCCGCCTCCTACGGAACGGCTTTTCTTTCCGACCATTTCCCGATCTGGTGCGATTTCTTCGTTGAAAGCGGGGAATAGGCCGGGGAAAACTTGAAAGGATGATTGCAGAAAGAGAAAAAAAATAGTAACTTTGAGGGTCTTTCGTGACCCGCCGGGGGAAACCGGAAAAATGAACACACAATAAAACACACATAAATATGAAAAGAACATTAACCATCGCGGCAGCTCTTCTCGCCCTCATCGCAGGCGTGGGCTGCCAGAAAACAGAACCGACGACCCCTGTGGATCCGACTCCGACAGACCGCTACGCTGACGCAGTCGAGACCACTCTCGCAAAGATTGACGCCCTCAGCGAAGGCACACAGGTCTGCGTCAAGAACGTGAACGTAATTGCAGCCACTACAAGTTTCAAGATCATCCACGACGGCACCGACATCGGAGCCACCACCGCCGACCTCCAGATTGGCCAGAAGGCCACAATCAAGGGAGTGCGCAGCGGCTTCTCACAGTACCTTGACTATGTAGCCATCACAGACTGCGACGTCTATGATGTCACCGAGAGCGACTACAAGGCTCCGGAGGCCATTGACATCACCGAGGGAATCAACACCTACACCAATGACGCCCCTACCCTTGTCACCGTGAGCGGAAATGTAACCGCTGTCGAGAAGGAAGGCGACAAAATCATCACCCTCGCAGTGAGCGAAGACAGGAGCGTCTGCTTCATCCATCCGCTTGAGTCTCTCGGATTTGCCGCTCTCAAGGGCCACGACGTGACCGTCACCGCCTACGTTTACGACGGCCGTGACAAGGTCGGCCTCATCGGCGTTGCGACAAAAGTCGAGGACGAAGGTCTTCCGCCAGTCACCGAGCGCCTTGCCGAGTGGGTGTTCTCTGCTGAAAATATGTCCACTTATGGCCCGACTTTCACTGGGGCGGAGCTATCTGACGGGTCGTATACCGCAGAGGAAGACAAGACTGCAGGTGACGGAGGAAAATATGTAGCAGCAACCACAGGAAACGCCAAAATTTCCTATGTGAATGTTGACAAGAGTTCCATCACTCAGAAATCAAAAACCTATGTCCAGAGGATAGTTGGAAAAACCGGTGAACCTTATGTGACAGGTGTCTGGACCGGAGACTACTGGCTGTTTAATGTTACGCTCAGCAAGGCATACGCAGCAGGCTCAACGGTTGATTTCGGAGCTGTTATGCGTTCGTCAAACGGAAGTATGAAATACTGGATGCTCGAAATCAAAGACGGCGAAGATTGGAAGCCTATGCTTGAGACAAAGAATGTAAAAAAGGACGGCGTAACCGTCACTTACAACTGCGAGCAGGTAGGTGCCGACTATCTTAATGTTGTCGCAAGTTACAAGCTTACAGCCGAAGCCGCAAACACGCTCCAGATCAGGTACAGATGTATGGGCACATACAAGGCAAGCGACGGTTCCCTCAAGACTGAGCTCGACGGAGGTACTCACCGCATTGCCGGAGGCGAAAAATACATCAAGCCTTACATCGACATCACCTACGAGCAGAAATAATCTGAGCATAGGACTCAAGAAAAGAGGATGACCCAAAAGTCAAAATTTGACTTTTGGTCACCCTCTTTTCTTTTTCATTAAGTCTCTTACTTCAGGAGCAAGATACGGTATAAATTGTTAATTTTGCGTTCTGTTGTCGGGGCGTATTGAGAGTGCCCGACGATGAAAATTTATTATGGAAATAAAATTCAGTGACACAGAATATAACGCTCTGATTGAGCGGCTTTTTGTTCGCTTCCCCTCCTACCAGACGGTGGGCGGAGTGGCGTATCACCCGGGACTTGACGCGATGAGAGAGTTTGACTCGCGGCTTGGTTTTCCTCACTCTAAATTCCGCACCATTCACGTTGCCGGCACCAACGGAAAGGGGTCGGTCTGCAATATGCTCGCCTCTTCCCTCTCCGCAATGGGCTACCGCACAGCACTTTACACTTCCCCTCACCTGCTGGATTTCAGAGAGAGGGCCCGTGTGATTGAAAGCACGGGCAGAGCAGCCGGCGCTGCAGGCACTCTGGAAAAGGCTTCCGGGGAAGGCTCCGGGGCGACCACCGTACGACTTATCCCACGCGAAGATGTCTGGGAGTTTTGCACAAAGTGGTGGCCGACTTTCGACGAGCTCGGGCTGTCGTTTTTTGAGATTACCACTTCGATGGCCTTCTGGTGGTTCGCCAAGGCGGGGGTGGATTTCGCGGTCATAGAGACCGGGCTTGGCGGGCGGCTTGACAGCACAAATGTAATCCGTCCTGAGCTTAGCGTCATCACCAACATCGGCCTTGACCACTGCAACATCCTCGGGAACACTCTCCCGGAGATTGCGGGCGAGAAGGCGGGCATAATAAAAAGCGGCGTGCCGGCCGTGGTGGGTGAAAGCTCCCCCGAGACCGCGCCTGTGTTCCGGGCGAAGGCCGCCGAAGTGGGCTCTCCCCTCTATTTTGCCGACAGGGATTTCGGGTGGGCAGATGAAGCGGAGAAGAGCGGAATGAGCCTTGGGATCTCCTCCGGCGACTTTGAAACCATCCTTTCAGAGATGGACCTTCAGGGCTGCTACCAGAGGAAAAACCTTCGGACCGCGCTTGCCGCTCTTTCTGTACTCAGGAAATATGGAGAATTGGAGGGAGATGCACTTAGTCCCGCCGTTTTCGACGCCCTCAAGCACACCGCCCGGAGGGCCGGATTTCACGGCAGGTGGGAGAAGATTTCGGACAAGCCCCTCACTATCATAGATATAGGGCATAATGAGCACGGGCTCAAGTATAATTTCTCGCAGCTGGAAAGGATGATGCGGGAAGATGGGTACCAGCTCATTATGGTTTACGGAAGCGTTGCGGACAAGGACTACGGGGCGGTCGTGAGGATGATCCCCCGGGGGGCTAAGGTTATTTTCACCAACGCGAAGGGCTCTCGCGCTCTGCCCGCCGAAAAGGCGCGGGAGGCTTTCTCGGGGCCCGCTGAGGACGCTCTGGTGTGCCCGGATGTTGCCGAGGCAGTTGCGATGGCTCGAAAGTTGTCACGTGAACTTGCCCG
>CAYNDY010000003.1:1239-10568 GCA_964396105.1 uncultured Muribaculaceae bacterium | reverse complement strand
GGCGAAATCGACCGCCTTTGGAAAGAATACGACAAGGCGGTGGAAAACGACCTGCCCCAGACGACCGTTTCCGTTCTCAAGAAACTGAAAACCAAAGCAAAGTCAAAAGGCCTCAACTACGACTACTATCTCGCCTCCATCCGGGAAGTGAGTGCGGAGAGCAGCCGCAACTGGAAACTTCGCGACTCCCTCACCGCGGCGATGAACGAGGAATTTACTTCCTACGGCGACCCGGTCATTCTCTTCTCCGCCGGCATCGGATATAATTCCTCCGACGCCTCCTCAGCAGCAGATTTTCTCTCCAAATGGGAGAAGAAACTCCGCAGTTCACGCAGCACGGACTTCTGGAAAGACCTGCCCGTCGGCTTTAAGGGCAAGGTGCTACTGGGGCATATCAGCAACGACTACGACTACCTGCTTCTTAAAATGGCGCTGAGCGAAAGCCTTTATAATTCAAAGGATTACGCTAAGATAGAGGCTCTTTTGAAAAAGACTTTCGCCTCTGACGGGGGTTATCCGGTTCTTGCCCTGCAGGAGCTGTGGGCGCTCACCCGGGGCTACGGCTCTGACTACTCCGCCTACATCAAAAAATATGAAGGCCGCGCAACCGCCACTCTTGCAAAATTATATTCTCTCTCCTCCCGCTTTTCCGATCTTGAGGCAAAAGGCGCGAAATCTGAAGAATACCGCGAGCTCAAGGCCTCTTGCGAGGCACTCCTGAAGGAACAGAAGGCCTATAGCGGCGAGGAGGCTCTCATTCTTGAGGGCGAGGACGCGGCAAAGGATATGATTGAGACTCTGGAGAGTAGCAGCCTCAGCGCCGAAGTGAAGGGGAACGAGATCACCGTGAGCCTACGGAATCTTCCGGGCGTCACAGTTTCCCTTTATAAGGGCGAAGACCTTGAGGCAGAAAAACTTACGAAAAAGGATGTTCCGGTTTTCACAGAGACTCTCGAGAACGGGGTCCGCAGCTTCTATGCTCCCGACACTCTCCGCGCTACCCTCCCAGAACTCTCTGACGGAGAATATCTTGCGGTCTTTTCGGCAAAGAACCCGGGGGCAAGCGCCGCTGAAAAGCTCGCCGGAAAGGACAAGATTCAACAGAGTTGCTGCCTTTCCCGCCACAGCCTTGCTCTTTCTATGAACCGCAGCAGCGAGGGCTGGCTTCTTTATGCGGCAGAAAGGCTGAGCGGACGCCCTGTGGGGAAGGTTCGGCTAAGCATTTCCTCCTGGAACGATGCGGCTCTGCTGGAAAAGGACATAAACCTCTGTGGAGCGACGCTTCTGGACTCCGAGGTTCAGAAAGTAATTTCAGAGGCGAAGGGCCGCTGCAACATTGTCTGCTCTCTCTCTGACAGCAAGGGCCTGGAAAGAAACTCCGAAACGCTCCGCCTTTACAGCTACTCCACCTCCGCATCCACTGAAAAGATTTCGGCTCAGGCACTCCTTCTCACCGACCGCTCGGCCTATCGCCCCGGCGAGACGCTGCATTTCAAGGCCGTTCTCTACAAGGACTTCCGCACCGGACGGATGGAAACTCTCCCCCAGGGGCAGAGCGTCGCGGCACGCCTTTTTGATGCGGAGGGAAACGAGGTCGGCACGCTCCCTCTTTCCACTAATGAGTTCGGCTCCCTCGCAGGAGAATTTTCTCTCCCTTCAGGACGCCGGAACGGCACCTGGCGGGTCTGCATTGAATATAATGGATCGACTCTCAACGCCAAATGGTTCACTCTCGATGAGTTCGTCCTCCCCGAGTTCAGCGTGGAGTTCTCCTCAGACAGAGTCAAATATTTCCCGGGGCAGACCGTCCCTGTGAGCGGACAGGTTGTAAGTTACGCCGGAAACAGCCTCGGCGACGCCTCTGCCGAGTACACGGTAAAAAGCTGGGACAAGACCCTTCAGAGCGGGGCCCTCTCTCTTGACGACGAGGGCCGCTTCAGCATTCCTGTTGCCACCTCCTCAGACTGGTGGTCTCAGTACACCGTCACCATCAAAATCACCGACGGAGCGGGTCAGAGCCTCGAATTTTCAAAATGGGTAAGGGTCAGCGAAGATTTCTCCGTCGAGGCCGAACTCTCTGAAAAGGCCGAGGGCAGCTTCAGCCTCGGGGACGACGATCCTGCAGTTGGGTTCTACTATTGGAGACAATCCTCAAGGAGCGAAAGCGCAATCCTTAAGGGCGACACCGCCACTTTCACAGTCCGCCTCAGCGACGATGGGAAGGAGTTTGACGGGGACGTCCAGTGGACGCTCTACGCAGGAGCTTTGGACGACTCAGGGGAAAGCGCTCCGGCAAAAGACGCCTCTGCAAATGGTGAAAATTCCATCTCGACGAAAGCCTCTGCAAAGGCTCTTCGAAGCGGAAAAGTCGGCAGCGGAAAGACCCTCAGCCTTGATTTCTCCGCCCTCGCCTCAGGACTATACAGCGTCGGATTTACCAAGACGCTTGAATACACCACCTCCGACGGCAAAACTCACAGCGTTGAAAGGAAATTCACCTACTCTCTTTTGAAACTCTCCGAGGGCGACACCGTTCTCGGAGCCGAGGTGGAGAACGCCTTCAGAGTCATTGACTCCGAGGGACAGATCGGAGTTCTTTTCGGCGCGGGCAGAGGCCCTGTCTGGGCTAACGCACTGCTTTTTGATCTCAACGGGAAACTTCTTAAAAACGAGCGGGTTGAACTGGGCGGAGTGGCCGGAAAGAGCGGATCTCTTAGGAAACTCGCCTGGGACTACTCTTCGCAGTGGAGCGACAAGGTGCTTCTTCGCATTGAATACTTCAAGGACGGTCGCTACCGCAGTTTCGACCACGAGTTCGCCCGCTCCGAGAACAGCTACTGCCTGCCGCTTTCAGTGAGCACATTCTCTTCATCCTGCCTTCCTGGCACTCAGTACACTGTGAGGGTCACTTCACAGAAGGCCTCTGAGATTCTCGCGGCAGTCTTTGACAAGTCCTCAGAGGACATCCGTCCGAACAGCTGGAGCGCCGTGAGACCGCAAATGCGGAGCATCAATGTGTCTTCAGAGACTGCGGAAGGCTGCGACTTTTCGTCCCGCGCAGGATACTTGAACTACGGCCTCGCCTCCCCGATCAAGGCTCGTTTGAGTAAGTCTGCAAATGTCGCGACGGCCTCCCTTATGAGCACGGATTCCGCCGAGGATATGGTGGTTATGAACAGCTCCGTTGCCTTGGAAAGCGCCCCTGGAAGCGCCTCATCTGAGGAAGAGGAAAGCTCTCAGACAGTGAAGGTGCGTCAGGATTTCCAGACAACGCTCTCATTCCAGCCTTTTATCCGCACAGCAGAGGACGGCACTGCCGAAGTCACGTTCACGACCTCCGACCGCCTCTCCACATACATCCTCGCTCTTTTCGCCCACGACAAGGAGTTCCGCAACGCGACTTCCCGCAGCGAGTTCACTGTAAGTCAGCCTGTTACAATAACAGTCCACGAGCCATCGCTTCTTTACGGAGGCGACCGCTACGCTTTCCGCCCTTCAATTTCCAACAACAGCGACAAGGCAGTTTCAGGCACTCTCACAGTCTACATTTACGACGGGGACGCCGACCTCTATAACGAGAGGGCCCAGGCCGTTCTTGTCCAGAGCTGCCCGCTCACTCTCGAAGCGGGAAAGGCAGTGACGAAGGAATTTTCTATCTATGCCCCCGAGGCGGAGAATATGCAGTCCTACTCCCGCGGCAAGGCAACGCTGAGCTTCAAAGCCGTTTTCAGAGGCTCCAACAGCAAGGGAACGGCGCTAAGCGACGCTCTTCTTGTAAGAGTCCCGGTTCTTGAAGGAAAACAGCGGCTCACCGAGGCCCATTCCGCTCTCTACCGCGACGGTATGGACAAGAATGCTCTCATAGAGAGTCTGAAAAAGCAGTTTGTGAACACTACGGCTTTCGGCGCCATTCAGAAAGAGGTGAGCATCAGCGAGATGCTGGACGAAGTGCTCGCCGGGAAGACCGAAATCAGTTCCAAAAATGTCCTTACGCTTAGCGAAGTGCTCTATGTGAGGGCGGTTTGCGGCGAGGGCGACACAATGGAGTGCGTCGATGCCCTTCTGGAGTGCCGGAACGCTGACGGAGGCTTCGGCTGGTTCAGCGGAATGAGTTCCTCCGCAGCCCTCACGGCAGTGGTGCTGGAAAGGCTCGCGCTTCTTCGCACCGAGGGGCTTCTTCCTCGCGGAGCGGACTGGGTGAGCGTGTTCCACGACGCAGTGCAATACATTGACACCCAGATGTTTACCTCACGCGATGGAAGACACTGGTACTGCGGCATCTCCACAGGGGAATACCTTTACCTGCGCTCGCTCTTCCCTGGGATTGCGGTGGACACCGACTCCCTTAAGACCCGCGTTGGCAAGGAGAGCTACAAAAAGACTCTCAAGGAAATCAAATCCTACGTCCAGGAAAGCGGAAAGAACGACGCGATTGCCTCCGGGCAGATTCTCGAAAAGGCCCGCCGTTCCCTCGCAATCCTGAACATTCTTAGCGGAAGCTCTGACAAATTCGACAGTTCACTGGGTCTAAAATGCCGCAAGATGAAAAAGACTCTTTCCCGCAGCATCGAGACTCTCAAGCAATACGCCGTTGAGCACCCGTCCGGCGGCTTCTACTACCCTAACGCCGTGATGCCGTTCAGGGCCCTTCTCTCCAGTGAAGCCTACGCCCACGCGATGATAAGCAATCTGTTCACGCAGTGGAACGAGTATCTCTCCTCCACGGGGAACAAGACTGACGAGCGCGCAGCCACCATTGCAGACGGCGTGCGCCTATGGCTTATGGTGCAGAAGGAAACCCAGGAGTGGGAGAAGAATTTCGAGTTTGTGAACGCCGTGAATGCGGTCCGCAGGGGATCTGAGAGCCTTCTGAAGACAACGGTGATTTCCCTTTCAAAGACATACGAAAAGCCGTTTGAGGCCATCAAGGCGGCCGGAAACGGCTTCAGCATTGAAAGGCGGTTCTTTGTGGAGGAGCTCACCCCAAGCACGCTCAAAGGCGAAGAAGGAGTGAAGACTGCCTCAAGGCGCGAGCTCCGCTCGGGAGAAACACTCAAAGTTGGAGACAAGGTCATAGCGGTTTACAGCATCAGGAGCGACGAAAACCGCAGTCTCGTGCACCTGAGAACTCCGCTCAACGCGTGCCTCCGTCCGGTCCGCCAGCTTTCAGGCAGCTACGGCTACGCTCTTCTCGGTTGGAGGGTGAACTCCGCTCTGGACGGCTGCAGGGCCTGGTGGATAACTCCGCAGGGCTACCGCGAAGTCCACTCCGGCTCCATCGACTACTGGTTCGATGTCTATCCGGAGGAGAAAACCACGGTGGAGGACACCTTCTACGTTTCCCAGGAGGGAGTCTTCACAGCCCCTGTCAGCGAAATAGAGTCCCTCTACGCCCCGCACTACAGGGCCAACGCCGCCTACAACGGAGTCCTAACCGTCACGGAATAATTCCTGTTTTTGCCCCTCAAAAACTCGGAATAATTCCTGATTTTGACCCCTAAAAACTCGGAATAATTCCTGACAGCACTTGTTATCTCGCTGATTTATTGTATCTTTGCCGAAAAGACACAAAATCGATATGTTGTACAGGAAATATGCCGCTCATTTGGAAAAATTCCTCCTGGGCGAAACGGACAAGATTCTGCTTGTAAACGGTGCACGTCAGATAGGGAAATCCTACCTGATCCGCTATGTCTGCAATAAGCTTTTCCCGAATTATGTGGAAATAAACCTAAAAGCGGACAAGGAAGGGGCGAGGATATTCGAATCGGTTCGGAGCACGGAGGATTTCTATCTTCAGATTGGCGCAATAGCGGGCAGGAAACTGGGAAACAGGAATGACACGATTGTGTTCCTTGACGAGATTCAGAGTTATCCGCACCTTATGACGCTGCTGAAATTCCTCAACGCTGACAGGAAGTACAGATACATCGCCAGCGGCTCCGAGCTCGGAGTAGCCCTCGCGCAAACTCCCTCCGTGCCTATCGGCAGCATCGCCATCGAGCAGATGTATCCGCTTGATTTTGAAGAATTTCTCATTGCGATGGGGTGCAGCCTGGAAACTCTGGACGCAATCCGGGAATACTACAATCAGCTCCTGCCTCTGAACGAATCTCTTCACAACTATATGCTGGGTCAGTTCAAGATATACCTTCTTGTCGGAGGGATGCCCGAGGCCATCAACAAATTCCTCGAAAACAGGAATATCACCCAGGTCCGCGGCATTCAGCGCGACATCCACGAGCTGTACAGGATAGACGCGTCCCAATACGACGGGGAGAAGAAGCTTGTCATCCGCAAAATCTACGATATGCTTCCCTCCAATATGGAGAACAAGAAAAAGCGCATCGTAGTAAAGAACATAGAAAACAAGGCGGGCCACAAGCAGTTCAGCGACTACGCCGACGAGTTTGAGTATCTGGTGAACTCCGGAGTTGCGCTCTCGGTACAGGCGATCAGCAACCCGAAGTTCCCGCTGAAGGAGTCCGAAAGCAAGAATCTGGTAAAACTCTATCTAAGCGATGTAGGCCTTCTGACGAATCTCCTTTACAGGACGAACATCAACGCGGTGCTCACAGACGAGCGCAGCGTCAACCTCGGCTCCGTCTATGAAAGCGCCGTAGCTCAGGAACTTCACGCCCACGGATTCACCCTCCACTACTACGACAACAAGAAGAAGGGCGAAGTGGATTTTCTAGTTGACGATTACGAGAGCCTCAGCGTAGTCCCGATAGAGGTAAAATCAGGCAAGGACTACAAGACGCACAGCGCTCTGGACACATTCCTTTCCACCCCGGACTACCACATCAAGAACGCCATAGTCCTGGACAATTCCCCGGAAGTCCGCCGCGAAAACGGCATCACCTACCTCCCGATCTACTACATAATGTTCCTCCATCAGGACAACATCCCCCAGCAGGACCTGATCATCCCGGAGCTAAAACTCCCGCAGCTGTAAGTTACCCTGAATTGCGGCGAGCAGAAAAAAATGGCGACTCTTTCGAGCCGCCATAAATGTTTTCACAACGGAATAATCCTTATTGTGAATTGCTTCAGATTCACTGGCAAATGTAGGGAATTTCCGCGAATAACCAAGCATTTGAGAAAAAATTTCTTAAATTTGAGGGATTTATGCTCCTAAGGGACGCCCCTTGCCGGAGCAGTTTATGCGCCCGAAGGCTTTGACCCGGCGCGCACAATGACCACACAAGAACACTAACAGATTATGAAAAAGATACTTGGACTTGACTTGGGAACGACATCCATCGGATGGGCGCTCGTGAATGAAGCAGAAAATCCTGAAGAAAAATCGTCAATAGTGCGGCTCGGAGTCCGCGTAAATCCCCTCACCGTGGATGAGCAGACCAACTTCGAGAAAGGAAAAGCGATTACCACCAATGCCGACAGGACTCAGAAAAGAAGTATGCGCCGCAATCTCCAGCGCTACAAACTCCGCCGCGACAACCTCATAGAGGTAATGAAGGAGGCTGGCTGGATTGACGAATCCACCATTCTTGCGGAGCAGGGGCCACGCACAACTTTCGAGACTCTGCACCTAAGGGCAAAAGCCGTCAGCGAAGAGGTTACGCTTTCCGAGTTCGCACGCATTCTCCTGAGCATCAACCGGAAAAGGGGTTACAGGAGCAGCCGCAAGGCTAAAGACGGCGACGAAGGCAGTCTCATTGACGGAATGAGCATTGCAAAGAAGCTCTATGATGAGAATCTCACTCCGGGGCAGCTCGTTCTTGAGAGAATGGAGAAAGACAAATACTCCGTCCCCGAGTTCTATGCTTCCGACCTCAACGACGAATTCGACAAAATCTGGGAGGCTCAGTCAAAGTTCTACCCGAGTCTTGTTACAGCCGAGCTGCGAGAAAGCCTGCGGGGGAAAAATGCCGGACAGACTTGGAAAATCTGCGAAGAAGCCTGGGGCGTGAAAGGCATCAAGCGAGATAAGAAAAGAAGGGAGCTCCAGAAGGAGAATTACCAGTGGAGAGTGAATGCGCTGACAGAAAAAATGCCTTTGGAAGAGCTCACATACGCTCTTCAGGAAATCGCGAAGCAGCTTTCCGCCTCCAGCGGCTACCTCGGAAAGATTAGCGACCGCAGCAAGGAACTCTATTTCGCAGGAGAAACCGTTGGGCAGTATCTTGCCCGCAATTTTGACAGCAATCCCCATTTCAGTTCAAAGAATGTGGTTTTCTATCGTCAGGACTATCTCGACGAGTTCGAAAGAGTCTGGGAGACCCAGCGCCAGTTCCACAGCGAGCTCACCGAAGAGCTGAAGCACGAAATCCGCGACATAATAATCTTCTATCAGCGCCCTCTGAGGAGCAAGAAATCGCTTGTGAGCCTCTGCCCTTTCGAGTCCCGCGAGATTAAAATCACTGAAGAAGGTGTGGAAAAGACAAAGACCGTAGGGCCGCGAGTATGCCCTAAGTCCTCCCCTCTCTTCCAGGAGTTCAAGATTTGGCAGACTCTCAATAACCTTAGGGTCAACGGTGAACTGGTCACGATGGGAAAGAGGCTGGAACTCTTCCGCGAACTCACCTGGAAAAAGGAACTGAAAAAGACAGACATCCTCAAGTGCGTCAATGGAGTCGTGCGCCGGGGCGATGAAATAAACTTCAAAGACGGCATCCAGGGCAACACGACCGTTTCATCCCTTCTGCCCCTCTATCTCCGTATGCTCGAATTTGACGAGACGGATATCGCTGCCTACGAAAAACTCCCCGCAGAGAAACTGCTTCCGACTCTCAAGGATAATTTCGATAAAAGAGGCTGGGACACGGCCCTTCTGGAGTTTGACTCTCTTGCCGACGGAGATGCACTTGAAAAGGAACCGCTTTACCGCCTTTGGCATCTTCTCTATTCATACGAAGGAGATAAATCCGCCACAGGAAACTCCTCTCTCATAGATAAGCTCTCCGCCCAGTTCGGGTTCGACACCGACAGCGCCCGCCTTCTCGCCTCGACAACATTCGCCCCGGACTACGGCAGTCTCAGCGCAAAGGCCATCCGGAAGATCCTCCCTTATATGAAGCGCGACGGACTTGAATACAGCGAGGCCTGCGCCGCTGCCGGTTACCGCCACTCTGCAAAATCCCTCACCAAAGAGGAAATCGAGAACAAAGTTTATAAAGATCACCTCGACAACCTGCCGAAAAACAGCCTGCGCAACCCTGTGGTGGAGAAAATCCTCAACCAGATGGTGAATGTTGTAAACGCCGTGATTGATGAATACGGGAAACTCGACGAGGTTAGAATCGAGCTGGCAAGAGAGCTGAAAAAGTCCGCGAAAGAAAGGGAGCAGATGTCTTCCGCCATTG
>CAYNDY010000003.1:0-1139 GCA_964396105.1 uncultured Muribaculaceae bacterium | reverse complement strand
GCAAGAGAGCTGAAAAAGTCCGCGAAAGAAAGGGAGCAGATGTCTTCCGCCATTGACAAGGCACAGAAAAGCAACGAGGAAATCGCGAAGGAAATCAAGACAAAACGTGGCGGCGAGGTTAGCCGCAACGACGTCATCCGATATCGGCTCTGGAAGGAACTAGAAAGCAACGGCTACCACACCCTCTACTCCAACACCTACATTCCTCTTGAGAAGCTTTTCGACAAGGATTTCGAGATTGAACACATAATCCCGCAGGCCAGGCTCTTCGACGACTCGTTCTCCAACAAAACCCTTGAGACCAACTCCGCCAACAGGGAAAAGGGTAATGCGACAGCCATAGACTATGTGGCGGGAAAATATGGCGAAGAGGGGCTTGAAGACTATAAGAAAAGGGTGAACGACCTCTATGAAAGGGGTGCCATCAGCAAGACCAAGAGGAATCACCTTCTTATGAGGAACGAGGACATCCCGGAAGGATTCATCAACAGAGATCTGCGTGACACTCAATACATTGCTAAGAAAGCTAAGGAAATGCTTGAAGAGGTCGTTCCGTATGTCGTGAGCACAACGGGCTCAGTGACGGACAGGCTTCGCGAGGACTGGCAGCTCGTGGATGTGATGAAGGAGCTGAACTGGGACAAATATGACGCTCTCGGGATGACAGAGGTCACCACAGGCCGCGACGGGAAAAGAAAGAAGAACATAAAGGACTGGACAAAGCGCAACGACCACCGCCACCACGCGATGGACGCGCTCACAATCGCCTTCACCAAGCGTTCATTCATCCAATATCTAAACTACCTCAACGCCCGTATTGATAAGGACAACGGCGACTCTCAGCGCATAAATCTCGAGGACTACGTGCTTGAAGACCTGAGCGCTGTCGAGCCGATGGAGCTAAACAACGTGTTGCGCACTATCGAGAAGACTCAGATGCACAAGAGCGACAACAAGAAGCTTTTCAATCCGCCGATTCCGCTCGACGAGTTCCGCGCCGAGGCCAAGCGGCACCTTGAAGCGGCGCTCGTTTCAATCAAGGCAAAGAACAAGGTGGTGACAAGGAATGTCAACATCACGAAAAACTCAGGAGGCACTCTGCGACGCGTTCAGCTCACCCCGCGCGGACAGCTCCACAA
>CAYNDY010000002.1:19471-32673 GCA_964396105.1 uncultured Muribaculaceae bacterium | reverse complement strand
GACGCTCCAAACGACTTCTTGTCGTACGCCCCAATCTGCAGGTCAGGCTTGTCCTCGTAGATGTAGCGGCAATAGGCCGTGGAGGAGTCGCACTCGTCAGAGGTCCAGAAAACTGCATATTCCTGAAGACCGCTGAACTGCCCGTCAGCCCCTGCGGAAAGGTTTGCATAACCCACAGGAAGTATGCTGAGGCCGGACTCGTTGGTGATTTTCACCTTAGGCCAGTAGGCCCAGAGCTTCACTGCGTCGTAGTTGTAGGTGGCGTCCACCATCAGCTTTCCTGCGATTCCCTCTATGGTCTTGCCCTTTTCGGCGTTCTCCGCTCCGAGGTCTTTCGCAAGGCCGACCCAGTCTTCGTCTGAAGGAAGGCTCCAGCCAGTCGGGCAGGCAGTCTTTGCGTCCTCCCAATTAAGGTAGCTTCCGAAAACATCCAGCATCGCAGGGGAGTTCACGTATGGTTTTCCCTTGCCTTCAAGGGCTACATTTCTCTTGAGCCACCACACTCCTCCGACCTTGCTCGCATAGTAAAGCGTGCCGTTGTCGGTGAATGAGGAGTCGGTGAGACTGAGGAAAATTCCGTTGATGGACCCGCCCATAATGCCGCCCTTGACGATGTCCACCTGCTGCGTTCCCGTTGTGGAGGTGTAGTAGCCGTCGGCAAAGGCGTAGGCGCTGACGGAGGTGCTGCGGAGCGTGTCGGCGTCGAAATACTTATGGTCGCAGTACTTGTAGGTGAAACTCATCACCCCCTCGTCGAGCGTGTCCTTCACTGTCCTGGAGCCTTCGGTTATGGTGTAGGCGTAGCCCACGGTGCCGCCCGCCGGATGCGTGATTCCGTTCCCGAGGACGAAGGTTACCTCCTGCTGAGGATTCACGAATGAAGGGATGCTCTTGAAGGTGAGGCTTCCGCTCAGAGAGGGGAGCGAGGTGTCCTCATCGTCCTTCTTGCAGGCGAGGGCGCAGACAAGTGCCGCTCCCACCGCGAGGTATGTTACAATTCTGCTTTTGCTGACCATATTTTTTTATCTAAATTTTTTAATGTGGTCTGAGGTTAAATAAAAGATGGAGTGCAAGGCTTGCGGCGAAGCCCAATACCGGAGCAACCTTTCGGTTGTGAGGATTTGGGCAAGACGTATAACGCAGCAATCCGCTTTTATTTAGCCTCAGACACCTCAGAACTCTACGACCGGGGCAGTTTCGGCACCCTCCTGCGCCTCGAAATATCCCTTTGCCTGGAATCCGAAAACGGAGGCGACGAGATTCTTAGGGAACACCCTGATGGCGGTGTTGTACTCCCTTGCTTCCTGGTTGTAATTCTTCCTTTCGGTTGCAATCCTGTTCTCGGTGCCTTCGAGCTGAGCCTGAAGGTCGCGGAAATTCTCGTTTGCCTTCAGATCAGGATAGGCCTCGCTGATTGCCATAAGTCGTCCGAGGGCGCTTCCAAGCTCTCCCTGAGCCTTCTGGAACTCGGCGATTTTCTCCTCGGTGAGGTCGTCTGCGCTGACGGTAACCTGAGTAGCCTTCGCCCTTGCCTCGACCACGCCCTCGAGGGTGGAGCTTTCGTGGGAAGCATATCCCTTCACCGTTGCGACGAGGTTAGGAATGAGGTCCGCCCTTCTCTGATAGACGTTCTCAACCTGTGACCAGGCAGTCTTTACTTTCTCTTCGCTCTTTACGAGACCGTTATAGGCGCTGATGGCCCAAATTGCGACAACCGCTACGACTGCAAGCACAATGAGTGTAACTGTCAATTTTTTCGTTTTCATAAAACCTTAGTTTTTTTGTTGTTAGTTGTTGGGTTTCAGCGGCGAGGACCACCAGCCCGCACGGAGCGAGGGCAAAATTTACCGCGCCAATCCTGCAAAGATGCACAATTTTTCCCGATTTTTCCTACATTTGACGAAAATTCGGAAATATGAACTCTCATACAGCAAAAATATCGGCAATTTTCGCCGCTGCGGCCCTTCTACTCAATTCTTGTGCCGAGTACGGCTATGTCCGCATCACGGGCTATGCGCAGGGGGGAACCTACACTGTTCAGGCCGACCTTGGCGGCACAAAAGCGAAGCCCGAGGAGCTCAAGGCCCGCATCGACTCCATCCTTACGGAAATTGACAACGCCGCCTCCGGCTACAACAAATCCTCGGTTCTGAGCCGCTTCAATGCGGGGGAGAGCGTCGAGAGGAACGCGATTTTCGAGGAGCTGTGCTCGCTTGGGGACCGTTATTGCGAAGAGACTGGAGGCGCCGTTGACGTGTGGTCAGCCCCCCTGTTCGACATCTGGGGCTTCGGATTCACGAGGGACTCCCTCCCGTCTGAGGCTGCGCTCGGAGCCGCAAAGGCTCTCTGCAAGCAGCATAAGAAAGTGAATTTCAATGCGATAGCTCAGGGCTACAGCAGCGACCTTGTGGCGGAATATCTCCGAAAAAAGGGCGTAAAGAATATGCTTGTTGACATCGGAGGGGAAATGTATGCCCAGGGAGTGAACCCGTCGGGAAAGAACTGGACAATCGGCATAGACACTCCCGAGGACGGGAATTTCAACCCGGGCGAGAAGCTCAGCAGCATCTGCACTCTCCCCGCAACCCCTTGCGGAATCGTGACTTCCGGAAACTACAGGAAGTTCTACCTGAAGGACGGGAAGAAATACGCCCACACAATCGACCCCCGCACAGGCTATCCGGTGACCCATAATCTCCTGAGCGCCACAATAATCTCCAAGGATCCCGACTCCTCCCGCAACGCCACCGACGCCGATGCCTACGCCACCTTCTGTATGGTAGTGGGTCTCGAGGAGGCGCAGCGCTTCATCAATTCCAACCCCCACCTCGACGCCATCTTGATCTACGACGAAGGCGACGGCCGTATGGGCATCTGGCGCTCGGACGCTGCCGAGTAATCGAGGCACAACGCAGCAATCCGCTCTTATTCAGCCTCGTCTGGCTCGTTGAACGGCATCAGGAACGGATTCTTCGTGCGCTCGTCGGCAATCGTCGTTGAGCGGCCGTGGCCCGGGAGAACATCGATGTCGCCGGGTAGGTGGAGAAGCTTTGTGAAGATGCTCCGCATCAGAGCGTCGTAGTCGCCGCCCGGCAGATCGCTTCTGCCGATGCAGCCTGCAAAGAGAGTGTCGCCGCTGAAAAGCACCTTCCAGCCCTCGTCCTTGCCGGTGGCGCTCTCCTCTGAGTCCCCGTTTTTGCAAGATGAAGCCGCACCGGAGCCTTCGCTGAATTCCTTTGGCGCTATTTCCCTGCACAGATAGCAGACTCCGCCGGCGCTGTGGCCCGGGGTGAAGAGAACCTTGAGGTCAAGGCCGCGGCCTTCTTCGCCGCCAGCCCCTTCTTCGCCGCCAGTCCCTGCCGCGCTCTGCCCGGCCCCTGCTTCGCCCTCCTTCTCAAGTCTCACTCCCTCGGCGGTCACAAGAATGTGGTCTCCGTCTTCGATGGTGACGATTCTCGCGGAGAAATCCTCCGTGACGGCGTGGCCGATGTTCCTGCAGAGGGCGGGAAGGGCCTCGACGGTGACCTTCTCACCTTTATTCATATATACGGGGATGTCGAAACTTTCGCAGAGGCGGTGCACTCCGTAGGTGTGGTCGGGGTGAGCGTGGGTAAGAAGAGCCGCCACGGGGCGAAGATTGCGCTCCAGGATGGTGCCGCTGAGCTTTTCCCAATCCTCGTCGGTGTCAAATCCAGGGTCAATGACCACGCAGGGCTTCTGAGCGTCAGTTTCCCCCGAAGTCGTGCTCTCTGAGCTCATATCCCCGGCATCCTCCCTCCAAAGAAGATAGCAATGCTCCTCAAAACTGTTGAATTTGAATTTCTGAATCCTTATCATAATGTTCCTTTTTTCATTCGGGCCCTGCAGCGGGGGCAGCCCCCCTTCTTAATAAACTTGCCACATCGCCCCTTCGTTTGCCACATATAGCCAAAATTGGCCGATTTTTCTTTTTATCGCACAAAAATACGAAAGTAATTCTTAACTTTGTCCGATTATGTACGTCAAAAGACTGCATAGCCGTATGGATTTGCGCTTCGGGAATGGCCCGAAGAAGGTATGAAACCATATAAGTAAGAACAGATAACGAAATAAACTTTATTATATGCATATAGCAATCGCCGGAAACATCGGCAGCGGAAAAACCACACTCACACGGATGCTTGCCGCCCAGTACAACTGGACTCCAAGATTCGAGTCTGTTGACTACAACCCCTATCTTGCTGACTTCTACGAAGATATGGAACGCTGGTCATTCAATCTCCAGATTTATTTCCTCAACAAACGCTTCAAGGACGTTGTGGAAATCAGCAAAAGCAACGAAGTAATCATCCAGGACAGGACCATCTACGAGGACGCGCGCATCTTCGCTCCGAACCTCCACGGGATGGGGCTTATGTCCACGAGGGATTTCGAAAACTACTCCGACCTCTTCGACCTTATGATGTCGCTGGTGAACCCGCCTGACCTGCTGATTTACCTCCGCTCGTCCATCCCTAACCTCGTGAGCCAGATTCAGAAAAGGGGCCGCGAGTATGAGAAGAGCATCCGCATCGACTACATCACCGGTCTTAACGAGAGGTATGAGAGCTGGATCAAGGACTACAAGTCCCGCCTGCTCATCCTTGACGTGGACCGTCTGAAATTCGAGAGCAATCCCGACGATTTCCGTGAAATCTGCGATAAAATTGACGCCGAGCTTTTCGGCCTCTTCAAATAATTGACCTCCGGACAGTTGCCCCAGAGTGGGGTGAGCCGTCCGGATTTGTTTAATTTTTTAAAACAACAACTATGGACAACAAAAGACTGACTATTATCGACTTTGTTGAGAAATACACCCGTCAGTACGCTCAGAACACATTTCTGCGCGAGAAGGTGAATGGAGTTTGGACCGAGACCAGTTTCGAGCAGACCCGCAAGATGGCCTACTGCATAGGCGCGGGACTTATGAAACTCGGACTCAACAAGGGCGATAAGGTTTCTCTTATTTCAGAAGGACGCAATCTCTGGCCTATAACCGAGATGGGTATACTCTATGCCGGCGGCGTAAACGTTCCGCTTTCAGTCAAACTCGAGGAGAGCAACGACCTCATTTTCCGAATCAAACATTCTGATTCAAGATATGTCATCACCTCCGCTTCTCAGCTCCCTAAGGTGCGCAAGGTCATTCCTGAGTGCCCGGCTGTGGAGAAAGTCATCATACTTGACCCGCTCCCGGAGTACGGAGAGAAGGAAATCTGCATCAGCGAAATCCAGAAAATGGGTGACGAGTTCCTCGCCTCTTCACCGGAGGAGTTCGTTCAGAGATATAAATCCGTGGGCCCGGACGACTACGCCAACATCAGCTACACTTCCGGCACCACCGCAGACCCTAAGGGAATCCTCCTCACTCACCGCAACTACACCGCGAACGTGGAGCAGGCCCACTCCGTCATCGGCATCAACGAGGACGACGTTATGCTCATCATCCTTCCGCTCGACCACTGCTTCGCGCACGTCGCCGGATTCTACACGATGATGTCTTTCGGCGCATCGATTGCCACAGTGCCTCAGGGACGCAACGCCATCGAGGCTCTCAAGAACATCCCTATCGCAATCAAGGAGACCCGTCCTGCAGTGATGCTTTCAGTGCCTGCTCTCTCAAAGAGCTTCAAGAAGGCCATCGAGAGCGGCGTGAAGGCTAAGGGACCGAAAGTTCAGAAATTGTACGATTTCGCGGTCAAGAACGCCATAGCATATAATAAGGAAGGCTACAACAAGGGAGGCAAGGACTTCTGGAGATGGCCTCTGGTGAAACTCTTCGACAAGATTCTCTTCAAGAGCATCCGCGAGAGCGCATTCGGAAACAGGATGAGGTTCTTTGTGGGCGGAGGAGCGCTCCTGGGCATTGACCTCCAGAAATACTACTACGCAATCGGAGTTCCTATCTATCAGGGCTACGGTCTTTCCGAGGCTACCCCTATCATCTCCGCAAACTCAAAGGATCACCACATCCTCGGCTCGTCCGGAATGGTTGTCCGCCCTATGGAAATCAAAATCTGTGACTCCGATGGCAAGGCGCTTCCTCACGGCGAGAAGGGCGAAATCGTCATCAAGGGCGAGAACGTTATGGCCGGCTACTGGAAGAATCCTAAGGCTACCGCTGATACCGTGGTTGACGGGTGGCTGCACACGGGCGATATGGGATATATGCTCGATGATGTATATCTCTATGTCACAGGACGTTTCAAGTCTCTTCTCATCTCTTCCGACGGCGAGAAATACTCTCCGGAGGGAATCGAGGAGGCTCTTGTCGCAAACTCCAAGTTCATCTCCCAGGTCGTTCTCCACGACAATCAGGACCCGTACGTGGCGCTTCTTATGGTGCCTAACAAGGAGGCTCTCGCAGACTATATGAAGAAGGAGCACCCTGAGGTGGATCCGTCTTCAGAGGCAGGAAAGAGGATGCAGCTCGGAAAGATCCAGGCTGAGGTCGACCAGTACCGCGCAGGCGGGGCTTACGCGGGTCTGTTCCCTGAGAGGTGGCTGCCGACCGCAATCTGCGTGCTTCCGGAGCCTTTCACCGACAAGAACCATATGGTGAACTCCACTATGAAGATTGTGCGCGGAAAGGTTGAGGAGGCTTACGCCGACAGGCTGAAGTTCGCCTACACCGCAGAAGGCAAAAATATCGTGAACGATTACAACTTATCTTCACTTTAACCAGATTGTCCTAAAAAGCGAATTACTGCGTTACGCTCCTTGTCGGAAATCCTCATTACCCAAAGGTAACTCCGGTTTCGACTTCGTCGCAAGCCTTGTACTTCATCTTTTTATGCCAATCTGTCTCCAAGATTTAGATTTAATTATTTTTATTTAAAATTATAATCAACTAAAAATTTAATAATCAAATGAGTAAGAAAAACGGAAACGTCCTTGCGATTGCGGTGATGTTCGCACTCTTCTTTATGATTGCGTTCGTCACAAACTTCGCGGGGTCAATGGGAGTGATTGTAAAGAATCAGTTCCTCGGAGACAGCTCAAGCGCAAAGGCTCTTTCACAGCTGGGATCGCTTGCAAACTTCATCGCATACGCTTGTATGGGTATCCCTGGCGGAATCATCCTCAAGCGCAAGGGTTATAAATTCACAGCCCTTCTGGCCGTCATCATCGGTCTCGTGGGTGTGGCTATCCAGTGGATCTCAGGTCCTGCGGAGTCATTCCTCATCTATGTAATCGGCGCGTTCGTTGCAGGTTTCTCAATGTGCCTTCTGAACATCGTCGTGAACCCTATGCTGAACACTCTCGGCGGCGGTGGAAACACCGGTAACCGTCTCATCCAGTTCGGCGGTTCCTGCAACTCAATCGGCGGAACAATCGCCCCGATTCTTCTTGGCTACCTCGTGGGCGGAAGCGTTGAAAACGCATCCGTAAGCGACGCGGCTCCTGCAATGATCATCGCGATGGCAATCTTCGCTCTCGCAGCGGTCATCATCGCCCTCACCAAGATTCCTGAGCCTCATATGGAGACTCCGGAGGAGAAGGCTGCCCGCAAGGCCGGAAATGCCCCTAAGGACCCGTACAGCCCGCTTTCATTCCGTCATTTCGTGCTCGGCGCGATTGCGATTTTCTTCTATGTCGGCATTGAGGTCGGCATTCCTAACACCGCAAACGTTTATTTCTCCGAGATTCCTTGGGTCGGACCGGCTCTCGCAGGAACTATGATCGGAGCTTACTGGTTCTGTATGATGCTCGGACGTCTCGGCGGCGGACTCATCGGCGGCAAGGTGTCTTCAAAGAGTATGCTTTCAGCGACTTCCGCACTTGCAATCGTCTTCTGCCTCTGCATCATCTTCATCCCTGAGACAGCGAAAATCGGCCTCTTCGGCAAGGAGATTCCTGTTTCACTTCTCTTCGTGACCCTTTGCGGATTCTGCACCTCAATTATGTGGGGAGCAATCTTCAACCTCGCGGCCGAGGGACTCGGAAAGTACACTGCAGCGGCTTCCGGCATCTTTATGGCGCTGGTTTGCGGCGGCGGAATCATTCCGTTCTTCCAGAACTTCATCGCCGACAAGGTTGGCTCTCTCCAGAGCTACTGGGTGCTCATCGTATGCCTTGCATACCTTCTCTTCTACGGTCTCGTGGGAAGCAAGAACGTGAACAAGGATATTCCGGTTGACTAATCTTAAGGAGGACTGAATTATGGCAGAATCATTTGACAAACAGTACGTCATCGGCATCGATGTCGGTGGACAGACAACAAAAATGGGCGTAGTTGACGCCCGCGGACAGGTTCTCGCGCAGACCGTCATCCGTTCCGACAATTATGCGGACGCAGATCCATACCTCGATGAGGTGGCAACCGCTCTCAACAAGATAATCAACGAGGCCGGCGTAAAGGGTCAGGTTCGCGGAATCGGAATCGGCGCGCCTAACGGAAACTACTACACCGGAATGGTGGAGATGGCTCCGAACGTTATTTGGGCGAAAAACGGCTCAATCCCTGTTGCCAAGATGCTCAGCAAGAGGATGAAAGGCATTCCTGTGGCTCTCACCAACGACGCCAACGCGGCCGCTGTGGGCGAGATGACCTACGGAGCGGCCCGCGGTATGAAGAACTTCATTATGATTACTCTCGGCACCGGAGTCGGCAGCGGAATCGTCATCAACGGCGAGGTCGTTTACGGCCACGACGGTTTTGCCGGCGAGCTCGGCCACGTGAGGGTGGTCCGCAGCAACGGCCGTCAGTGCGGCTGCGGCAGGTTCGGCTGTCTTGAGGCCTACTGCTCCGCAATCGGAGTGGCGCGCACGGCAAGGGAGTGGCTCGAAATGGGTGACGAACCTTCGCTTCTCCGCGGCCTTGACAACATCTCCTCAAAGGATGTGTACGACGCTGCAAAGCAGGGCGACGCGCTTGCCCTGAGGGTGTTCGCCTACACGGGCCGCATCCTCGGCGAGGCGTTCGCGGACTTCATCGCGTTCAGCGCCCCTGAGGCAATCGTCCTCTTCGGCGGTCTGGCACGCAGCAAGGAGTTCCTCACCGGCCCTATCACCGAGGCGATGAACAACAACGTCCTGGGCATCTGGAAGGACAAGGTGCAGCTCGTCTATTCTTCCCTCAAGGAGTCCGACGCGGCCATTCTTGGCGCCTCAGCACTTGCCTGGGAGCTGTAAAAACCGCCTGAGCGGCGCATCGAAAAAAAGGTTGGCGAATTTTCGCCAACCTTTTTTTATGGATAGTAAGAAAAAGCTGAGAGGAACGCGGTAGACCGCTTTTTATTGGACCTCTTTCAGGAAGTTAACTCTAAATTTGCGCTGATATTCCTTCGGGGTCATTCCGACTTCGCGGAGGAACATTGCGGAGAAATAGGCGTTGTCGTCGAAATTTACGCTGTAGGCTATCTCCTTGATGCTCAGGGAGGATTCGGTCAGAAGGCGGCAGGCCTCCTGGATGCGGAGCCCCAGGACATAGCGGGCAGGGGAGATGGAGGTGTACTCGCGGAACTTCTTCCTGAACCACGAATAGCTCATCCCGAGCTCCTTCGACAGGGCCTCGAGGTCAAGATCTTCGCAGAACTTTTCCCTCATAATGGCCTTTGCCGCATCGATTTTTGAGGCGGCGTAGTCCTCGGCCACGGCGCGGTTGGTGTCGTAATAGACCGCCATTCCGAAAAGCATATTCACCACTCCGGCCAGGAGCTGCTGGTAGGATGTTTTCTCCTGCTGGGCCACCTGAATCGCCCTGTTGTAGAGATTCACAATGTCCTCTTTCACCCCGACGCTGTAGACGGTCTTCTCCAGAAAACCCTTCTCCCGCCTCTCTTCGATGACCGGGCCCTTGAACCCAATCCAGTACTCCTCCCATCCGGTCTCGCGGTCGGGAAAATAGCTGTGCCACACTCCTGGCCTTAGCAAAATCATTTCTCCACAATTTACCGGAATTTCCTCGCCCTCCGCGGTGTAGAGAACGCCTCTGCCGGAGTGGATGTAGAGCAGCTGCCAGCTGTCCAGAATCCTGCCTTTCTTGACGTCGAAATAAAATCCGTCCGGGTGCTTTTCGGCCGGTGGATAGCTTGCATAGCCCTTTTCGACCGTCTGCGTGCCCACCGTGTTCACCACGATTCCCCATTCTTCGTCCTTAGGAGCGCTGATGAGGTACTTTATGCTTTGAACTTTTCCCATAACGGCGGCTAAGTTAGCAAGGTTTTTCCGTAAAATCAAAAAACAAAATTCTTTAGGCATAAAGATGCGCGGGATGCGGGCCGGATTGAGTTCCTTTGTACGACTGAAAAAGTGACCACATAAGTCTCTACATCGGATGGCATCAATAGCAATAGACCTCGGCGCGACAAGCGGGCGCGCGGTTCTCGGCCGTTTCAAGGGCGAGAGCATTGAAACTGTGGAAGTACACCGTTTCCCGAACCATATAGTAAGAGAGCGCGGACGCTACTGCTGGGATCTTCTTTCGCTCTGGCGGGAGATCCTTGAGGGACTCCGCAAGGCCGCCGTTGCTGCCGAGGCTCGTGGAGAAAAGATCGAAACCATTGGCGTGGACACCTGGGGAGTGGATTTCGTGCTCCTGGGCTCCGACGGACACTTTCTCGGCGAGCCCCGTTCCTACCGCGACCCCTACACCGCCCTCATTCCTGCAGAATTTTTTGAGATTATCCCCCGCGAGGACCTTTACCGCCGCACCGGAATCCAGATTATGGACTTCAACTCCGTCTTCCAGCTCTATGCCCAGAGAAAGGAGGGCAATTCGGCTCTGAAGGCTGCCGAGGGGCTGCTTTTCATCCCGGATGCGGTTTCATATCTTTTGTGCGGCGAGAGAGTCTGCGAATACACCATCCTCTCCACTTCCGCACTTATGAACCCTGCCACGCGCGACTTTGACGACGGGGTCCTTGAGGCCGCAGGAGTGAGAAGGAGCCTTTTCGGACGCCGAGTTATGCCGGGCGAAGTCATTGGGAAAATCACCCCCGAAGTTGCAGCAGAGACGGGCCTGCCGGGGGGAGTGAAGGTTGTCGCCGTTGCGGGTCACGACACCGGGTCGGCTGTTGCCGCTGTGCCTGCCGAGGACGGGGATTTTGCCTACCTCAGCTCCGGGACCTGGTCGCTGATGGGCGTGGAGACTCCCGGGCCGATTGTGACAAGGGAGTCGTTCGAGATGAATTTTACCAACGAGGGCGGAGCCGAAGGGAACATCCGCTTTCTGAAGAATATTACAGGAATGTGGTTGCTGGAGAGGTGTCGCGAAGCGTGGAAAAAAGAGGGGCGGGAGTATGGCTACGGGGAGATTGCCTCGATGCTGCAGGATATTAATTTCCGAAGCCTTATAGACCCGGATGACCCCGGGTTTGCGAACCCCGAGGATATGCCCCGGGCAATCAGGGAATACTGCGCCGCGCACTCTGAGGCTGTTCCCGAGAGCGATTCTGAGGTGGTCCGCTGCATATTCTCGTCCCTTGCACTGAAATATCGCCTGGTGCTCTCGCGCCTTGGGAAACTCTCCGGGAAGAACATCCGGCGGCTCAATGTCATCGGCGGAGGCTCACGCAATGAGGCTCTCAGTCAGATGATTGCCTCCTCCATAGGTCTTGAGGTCGTGGCGGGTCCTGCCGAGGCTACGACAGTCGGAAACCTTATGGCGCAGTTCGTCGCCCTGGGCCTCGCCCCGTCGATGTCCTCGATGCGCGCCGCCCTTGCCGCCGACCCTGCCCTCAGAAGGTTCTATCCCCGTGACAAAGCCCTCTGGGATGCCGCCTACGAGCGTTATCTAAAGGTAATCGGGGAGGAATAGGGGCTATACAGATAATGGAATATATCCCCCCTCTGGGTGAGAAAGATTACTTATGGGAGCAAATAACTGAATATCAAAAATATAACAATATAAAATATGAAACAGGAAAATATAGAAAAAGCATACGCACTTGCAAAGGAACGCTATGCGGAATTCGGAATCGACACTGAAAAAGTTCTCGCCCGGATGGACGACTTCCACCTCAGCATGCACTGCTGGCAGGCGGACGACGTGAAGGGATTTGAGGTTCAGGCAGGAGCGCTTTCGGGCGGCATCCAGGCAACCGGCAACTACCCGGGGGCGGCACGCAACATCGACGAGCTCCGCGCCGACATCCTCAAGGCAAAAAGCCTCATTCCGGGCACCCACAGGCTCAATCTCCACGAAATCTACGGCGATTTTCGGGGCAAGGTAGTGGACAGGGACGAGGTGACTCCGGAGCATTTCCGCAGCTGGATTGAGTGGGGAAGGGAAAATGGGACTCCGCTTGATTTCAACTCCACGTCGTTCTCGCACCCGAAGAGCGGCAACCTCTCCCTCGCGAACCCGGACAAGGGCATCAGGGACTTCTGGATTGAGCACACAAAGCGCTGCAGGGACATCGCCGAGGAGATCGGAAAGGCTCAGGGCGACCCTTGCATTATGAACCTCTGGATTCACGACGGATGCAAGGACGTGTCCGTGAACCACTACCTCTACCGCAGCCTGCTGAAGGAGTCTCTCGACGAGATTTTCGCCGAGAAAAAGGAGAATATGAAGGACTGCATCGAGGGCAAGGTCTTCGGCATCGGGCTGGAGAGCTTCACCGTGGGCTCACACGATTTCTACACCGCATACGCCGCCAAAAACGGAAAGATTCCGACCATCGACACCGGCCACTATCACCCGACAGAGAGCCCTGCAGACAAGATTTCGGCCCTTCTGTGCTTCGTTCCCGAGCTTATGCTCCACGTCAGCCGTCCGGTCCGCTGGGACTCCGACCACGTCACCATTATGGATGACAACACCACCGAGCTTTTCGCCGAGATCGTCCGCGCAGGCGCTCTTAACAGGGTTCACTACGGCCTGGACTACTTCGACGGCGCGATGAACAGGGTGGGCGCATACGTGGTGGGCTCCCGCGCCGCGCAGAAATCGATGCTCCGCGCCCTTTTGGAGCCGACATCCCTAATCTCAAAGTACGAACTCGAAGACCGCCATTTCGAAGTCCTCGCCCTCGAGGAGGAGTGCAAAGCCCTCCCGTGGAACGCCGTCTACGACGAGTACTGCCTCCGCTCCGGTGTCCCTGTCTCCTCGGATTTCATTTCTGAAATTCAGAACTATGAACGTGAAGTAACTTCCAAGAGATAGGCATTATGAAATTACTCTTAGGACTTCTCATAATCGCGATAGGCAGCTTCTGCCAATCAAGCTCATACGTCCC
>CAYNDY010000002.1:8866-19371 GCA_964396105.1 uncultured Muribaculaceae bacterium | reverse complement strand
TAGGACTTCTCATAATCGCGATAGGCAGCTTCTGCCAATCAAGCTCATACGTCCCGATCAAAAAGGTGAAACAGTGGAGCTGGGAGAGCTTCTGGCTCGTGCAGGGAGTATTCGCCTGGATAGTCTTCCCGCTTTTGGGCGCCCTCCTCGCAGTCCCGAGCGGCAGTTCCCTCGGGCAGATTCTCGCCTCTGACAGCGCTGCAGCCGCCAAAGCCGCCCTCTACGGCGCCCTCTGGGGCGTTGGCGGACTTACCTTCGGCCTCAGTATGCGCTATCTCGGCGTAGCCCTCGGCCAGTCCCTTTCGCTCGGCCTTTGCGCCGCAGTGGGCACCCTTCTTCCCGCAATTTTCGCCCGTGAAGACCTCTTCCACGGCAGCGGACTCATACTTCTTATAGGAGTATGCCTCACCATTGCCGGCATCGCCGTCATAGGCTACGCCGGAGCCCTCCGCTCGAGGGGGATGAGCGAGGAGGAAAAGAAAAAGGCCGTGCAGGAGTTCGCCCTCACCAAGGGTCTTCTCATCGCGGTGCTCGCCGGAGTGATGTCCGCCTGCTTCAGCCTCGGACTCGACGCAGGAAAAACTCTCCAGACCCCGGGGATGAAACCGCTCTTCGCCACCCTCCCCGCCACCCTTATGGTGACCCTCGGAGGCTTCGCGACGAACGCCGCCTACTGCCTCTACAAAAACTGGAAGAACCGGACCTTCTCCGACTACGCAAAGAAGGATGTCCTGGGGGGCAATGTTCTTTTCTGCGCCCTGGCGGGCCTATTGTGGTACAGCCAGTTCTTCGGCCTCGGAGTGGGCAAGTCCTTCTTTGAGGAGGGCAGCATAGCGATGAAATTCTCCTGGTGCATCCTGATGGCCCTCAATGTCCTTTTCTCAAACCTCTGGGGCATCATCCTCAAGGAGTGGAAGGGGAGCGGCCGCAAGACCGGAGTGGTGCTTGTGTGCGGGCTGCTGTTGCTGGTGTTCTCGCTGGTATTTCCAAACTTGTTCTAAATGAATGCCTTATGGATTTAATTCCAAACGGGCTCAATAACAAATAATTATGCAATCAGTTCTTGAAAATCGTCCGGCTCTGCGCCGTGAAATAGAAAAAGTCGCCGAAGTTGCTCTCTATCTCTGGGAAAAGGGATGGGCCGAAAGAAACGGCGGAAATATAGTCGTGAATGTTACCGAATATATAGATGAGGAACTCAAGGCCCTTCCGGCCCTCGCCCCGGCAGTTCCGATGGCGCAGAAGCTCCCCGACCTCGAAGGACAGTGGTTTTTCTGCAAAGGGACCAACCGCAGAATGAGGGACCTCGCAAGATGGCCGATGGAAAACGGCTCCATAATCCGCATCTGCCCTGGCTGCGAAAGCTACGAAATAGTGGCCGACAACCCCGTGAAACCCACTTCGGAGCTCGCCTCCCATCTCGCAATGCACGCTCTGATGCTTCGCCGCGGCGGCGCCTACAAGGCCTCCCTCCACACCCATCCGATTGAGCTCGTAGCCCTGACTCACCACCGCCCGTTCCTCGAAAAGGATGTCCTCACGCACCTTCTCTGGTCAATGATTCCCGAAACAAGGGCCTTCTGCCCGAAGGGTCTGGGGATAATCCCCTACGAGATGCCGTCCAGCTCCGCCCTTGCCGACGCAACGGTCGCCCAGCTGGATGAGTACGACGTTGTTATGTGGGAAAAGCACGGAGTCTGCGCCGTCGGACCCGAAATCGGTGAAGCCTTCGACCAGGTGGACGTCCTGAACAAGGCCGCCCTGATCTACGAAGCCGGCCGCAATATGGGCTTCATCCCCGAAGGAATGACCGACGCCCAGATGGACGAGCTCAAAGTGGCCTTCGGACTGTAATGTCATAGAATTTTGTAAAGAAAAACCGTGAATATAAGAAAATCCATAGCCGTTCTTGCTCTTCTCGGAGCTGCTGTTTGCGCCTGGGGCCAGATGCCTGAGCGCACGGAGGAGAATGTCGAGAAATACAAGAAAATCTGCCGCCGGAACATCGCTGCGGGAGTGAATAAAATGTACCGCAAGCCAACCGGAAGCCTGAAATACCCGTTTCTCGTGCCGGGGAGTGACCAATACCCCAACCAGCTGTGGGACTGGGACTCCTGGCTCGCGGACATAGCCCTCAGGCAGAATGTCCTTGAGAACGGAAAGGCGAAGGATTTGGACGAACTCCTTGAATACGAGAAAGGCTGCGTCCTGAATTTTCTCAGCTACGGCGGAGGAGACGGCTGGATTCCGATCTGCATAACGGCTGAACTCCCGGGGCGCGGAGAGGCTATGCAGATGCTCAATCCCTGGTCCCCGCAGAAGGTGAACCCTTACGAGAACAATATGCACAAGCCTGTTCTCGCGCAGCACGCCGCGTTCATCGTCAGAGAAAACGGCGGGGATGCCGAGTGGCTCCGCGAGGGGTTCTACAATCTCCAGACTTTTGTCGGGCGCTACCTTAACTATCAGAGGGACAAGGCCACCGGGCTTCTTTACTGGGAAAACGACGCTATGGTCGGGGTGGACAACGATCCTTCGGTCTATTACCGTCCCGCCGAAAGCTGCGGTTCAATCCTTCTCAACTCCTTTATGTACAGGGAGTTGCTCTCAATGTCCTACCTTGCCTCCCGCCTCGGAATGGAGGACATATCCAAGAGATACACTTCGGAGGCACAGAATCTTCTTGAGAGCGTGCGCAAGCATTGCTGGGACCCGCGCGACGGGTTCTACTACAGCGTGGACCTCAATCTTCTTCCTGTTGAAAAACCAGAGGACGCCTCCTTCCACTATCACACCGGAGCGCCCCGCCAGTACGACTGCCTGATTCAAAGGCTCAGCGTCTGGAGCGGTTTCCTTGCTATGTGGGCCGGAATCGCAACCCCCGGGCAGGCCGCGCAGATCGTCGAGAGACAGTACCGCGACACCTCCCTTTTCAACGCCCCTGCAGGGGTCTATACTCTCTCTCCGCTTGAAAAAATGTACGATGTACGCGCAAGCGGCAACCCTTCTTCGTGGCAGGGCCCCGTGTGGATCTGCACCAACTATTTCGTTTTCAGAGCGCTGGTGAACTACGGCTATGAGGACGACGCCCGGGAACTCGCGGAAAAGACCGTTCTTCTTCTCGGACGGGACTATGAGAGGTTCGGAGCCCTTCATGAGTACTACCTGCCAAGCGGCGAACCGGTCCTGAACAAGGGCTTCCAGAACTGGAACCTTCTGGTTTTGAATATGATAGCCTGGCTTGACGGCAGGGAAGTCGTCGCTGAATTCTGACAGAGGCAGCCCCCTCCGGAAGGTCATTTTCCGCCGCTTCTGAAATTGGTAGGATTTTATCCTTTTTTGGTACTTTTCGACCGACCTGCGAATATCTTATGAGGTAATTTTGCACCGTGTACTACTATACACTTGGATGCAAACAATAACCATCTCATAAAGATATGAACAAACATCTATTTACTCTGTGCCTGTCGCTGCTCGCACTCTTTTCCCCTCTCGCAGCTTTCGCTGCACCTTCGGGGACAGAGACCGGGCTGACTGCCGCGCAGACTCCGCAGAAAATGGTGACCGGCACCGTGACCGACACCAACGGAGAGCCCCTCGTGGGCGTGTTCGTGACTGAAATCGGCACCACAAACGGCGTCGCTACCGACATCGACGGAAAATTCAGTCTAAAAGTTTCCCCGGACGCTTCGCTCCTTTTCTCCTGTATGGGATTTGACGACCAGACGGTTTCAGTGAGCGGGCAGACTGACCTCAGGGTTTCCCTCAAGGAAGAAAGCCAGAAACTCGATGAACTTGTGTTCGTGGGTTACGGCGCCCAGAAAAAGGCAAACCTCACCGGTGCGGTGGATGCCGTGACCGGAAAGGACCTCGAAAACCGCTCCCTTTCAAATGTCTCCGAAATGCTTCAGGGAACTATGCCTAACGTGCAGGTGACCTTCAGCTCCGGAGAGCCTGGCGCAAGCGGAACAATCAATGTCAGGGGATATACCTCCATCAACGGCGGAAGCCCTCTTGTGCTGGTGGACGGCGTGGTGGGAGACATCAACTCCGTGAACCCCAAGGACATTGAGTCCATTTCCGTTCTGAAGGATGCGGCTTCGGCTGCCATCTACGGCGCCCGTGCGGCATTCGGAGTCATCCTCGTTACAACGAAGACCGCAAAGGAGGGAAAATTCTCAGTGACCTACAACAACTTCTTCGCAACCACGAACCCTACCACCTCCACCGACTGGCTCACGACAGGATATGACGCCGCGGTGCTTGTGGACAACGCCTTCTCCAGGACCATCGGCCGCTCCTACACCGGCTACACCGAGGAGGATATGGCGGAACTCTATGCCCGCAGGAACGATGTTGTGGAGGACCCTTCCAGGCCGTGGATTGTCACCAAGACAGTTAACGGACGCGAAATCTACAACTACTACGGCAACTACGACTGGTGGCACACCTTTATGAACGACCATCAGCCTTCCCAGTCCCACAGCCTCAGCGTTTCCGGAGGAACCGACAAGATTCATTTCCTCCTTTCCGGAAATTTCTACGCCAAGGACGGTATAATGAAGGTCAACACCGACAAGTTCAAGTCCTTCAACATCCGCTCGAAGGTTGACGCACAGGTGTTCAGCTGGTTCAAGGTGTACAACAACACGGCTCTCTCCGCGAAGGACTACCGCTTCTACGGCAATGCGTACAACATCAGCTCGGGCGGAAACGACACTTTCAGCCAGTTCATCTGCCACGCTCTTCCGTTCTATTCCCCTGTGAATCCGGACGGAACGAATGTGTATGACACGACAAAGAGTAACTATAAAGTCGCCGACGGCTTTATGGCCGCACTTCGCACCGGTTCAGGCGGAGAGAACAAGACCTACAACCTGTCCACCACCACGGGCCTCGTGATAAACCTGTGGAAGGACATCCTCACTCTCAATGCGGACTACACCTACACGAATACGATTTGCGATAATTACAAGCGTCTGCTTCCAATCACCTATTCCATCGAACCGGGTGTGACCGAGACCCTTGAGAATGCAACGCTCAGCCTCTGCAACAGGATGGAGCAGATAGCGACATTCCAGCCTCAGCACACGGCAAATGTCTTTGCGGCCTACAAGCAGACTTTCGCCGACAAGCACACCGTTTCGGCTACGCTGGGAGTGAACTACGAGCACCTGAGCTGGAAACAGCTCGTCGGTATGCGCGACAACCTCACTTCCGACACCCTCTCCGACCTCAACCTCGGAACCACCAACGAGCAGTCAAAGGGCGGAAGGCACGCCTACGCTCTTTTCGGCACCTTCCTTCGCCTGAACTACAACTACGCAGACCGCTATCTCATAGAGTTCAACGGCCGCTATGACGGAACTTCCCGTTTCAGCAAGGGAAAGAGGTTCGGCTTCTTCCCTTCAGTTTCCGCTGCGTGGAGACTCAGCGAGGAACCGTTCTTCGCGCCGGCAAAGGAAGTGGTGAGCAACCTTAAAATCCGCGGATCCTTCGGCTCGCTTGGAAACCAGCAGGGCAGCAACTACTACCCTTACATCTCCACGATGTCGGGTTCCAAGTCAAGCTGGCTCATAAACGGGGAACAGGCCCTTGCCTACAGCGCTCCTTCGGCGATTTCCGAGGATCTCACCTGGGAGACGGTTCAGACCTCCGACGTGGGAGTCGACATAGGATTCCTGGGCAGCCGCCTAACTTTCACAAGTGACTTCTACATCCGCGACACCAAAAATATGCTTGTGCCGGGAGTCGTTCTTCCTTCGGTTTACGGAGCGTCTTCCCCGCAGCAGAATGCCGGAGACCTCAGGACTATGGGATATGAGCTCGCTCTTAACTGGAGTGACGAGGTTATGGCCTGCGGCCGGCCGCTGAGCTACGGAGTGAACGCATCGCTGGGAGACAGCGTCGCTGAAATCACCCGTTACGACAACCCGACCAAGTCCCTCACGACCTACTACGAAGGTATGCGCATCGGAGAAATCTGGGGCTACAGCATTGACATTTTCCAGTCTGACGCCGAAGCTGCCGAGTACACCGCAAGGGTCAATCAGGACAGGGTCAACCAGAAACTTCTCGCATCTCCTTCTTCCGAGTGGAACCACTACAGGGGCGGTGACGTCAAGTTCATCGACCTTAACGGCGACGGCGTGATCGACCAGGGACTCTACACAGCAGACGACCACGGCGACCTCAAAATCATCGGTAACAGCCAGCCGAGGTGGAACTACAGTTTCGGAGCCAACGCATCCTGGTTCGGAGTGGACTTCTCCGTATTCTTCCAGGGCATCGGCCGCAAGAACTGGTATCCTACAGCCGAATCCTACGGCTTCTGGGGCCCTCTCGCCCGTCCATATTCATCTTTCATCCGTTCCGACGCAGCATCTCTCTACTGGACTGAAGACAACAAGGACGCATATTTCCCTGTGCTGAGAGGTTATATGGCAATGGACTCCCAGGGAACCCTCGTGAACAAGAACGACCGCTACCTTCAGAATGTGGGCTATCTGCGTCTGAAGAACCTCACCGTGGGCTATACCTTCCCCGACAAGTGGATGAAGAAAATCAGGGTACAGCATCTCCGCATTTACTTCAGCGGCGACAATCTCTTCACCTGGACTCCGCTCAAGACCAAATACATTGACCCTGAGCAGATTAACTCCAGCTACAACGGCACAGGTTCGGGTTATCCGCTTTCGAAGACATACTCAATCGGTCTTGACATCACCTTCTAAATTTCTCGCAGACAATGAAAAAGAATATAATATATATAGGTATTGCGGCATTGCTGCTGTCTTCGTGCAGTCTTACGGAGCTTCCGGGCGACAGCATCTCTCCTGAGAACTATTTCAAGACTGAGTCGGACCTCAAGCTCTACTGCAACTCGTTCTACGGAATGTTCCCGGGTGCATCCACTTTCTATGCCGAGAGCGTTGACGACGTGGTGGGAAGGGACCTGTCAGAGGCTCTTCGCGGTGCGAGGATAGTTCCGAACACAGGCGGAGAATGGACTTTCACCGACCTGAGGAACGTCAATTTCTATCTTGAACACTCCTCCCAGTGCTCAGACGAAAAGGCCCGGGCGCATTACGACGGGGTGGCAAGATTTTTCCGCGCATATTTCTACTACCGGATGGTGAGCAAGTTCGGGGATGTTCCCTGGTATGACCACGTTCTCGGGGACAAGGATCCTGACCTTTATATCGCAAGGACTCCGAGGACGGAAGTTATGGAAAATATGCTTTCCGACATCGACTACGCCATCGCTAACCTTCCTTCTGACAAATCCGTCAACGAGGTGAACAAGTGGACCGCCCTTGCGCTGAAGTCCCGTTTCTGCCTTTTCGAGGGAACCTGGCGCAAGTATCACACTGAGTTCAACCTCCCTGATGCGGACAAATTCCTGTCTCTTGCCGCCGAAGCCGCCCAGACTCTTATTGACGAGGGCCCTTACACCCTTCACGACAGCGGAACTCCTTCCGAGAACTATCAGGAACTTTTCGTGCAGACTTCTCCGTTTGACGACGAGATCATCCTTGCCCGCGGCTACAACCTCACCTACGGCATCTATCACGACGCCAACTACTACCGCGTCTCCTCTTCTTCGGCTCTTCTTGGCCTTGAGAAGGACTTCGTCAACTCATATCTGATGAATGACGGAACCCGTTTCACTGACAGGACCGGATATGCGACTATGCAGTTCGCCGACGAGGTGAAGGACCGCGATCCGAGGCTCGCGCAGACAATCCGCACTCCGGGCTATCACCGCCTCGACGAGACCACAACTCTCGCTCCGGACCTTTCGCTCTCCATAACCGGCTATCAGATAACAAAATATCTCGCAACTTCGGATATGGACGGCAACGCTAAGTCCTACACTGCTATGCCGATTTTCCGTCTTGCCGAGGCAATGCTGAACCTTGCTGAGGCCAAGGCCGAACTCGGAACCCTGACTCAGGCAGACCTTGACAAGACCGTGAACAGGCTTCGCGCAAGGGTCGGAATGGAAGGCAAACTCGAACTCGCCTCCGCGAATGCAAATCCTGACGAGTACATCGGAAAAATCTTCTTCCATAACGTGAGCGGATCCAACAGGGGTGTCATTCTCGAAATCCGTCGCGAAAGGGGAGTGGAGCTCATCCAAGAGGGCTTCCGCTGGAACGATATGATGCGTTGGAAAGAGGGCTCTGCCTTCCTAAGGGCTAAGTCCGGGCAGACAATGCCTTTCAGGGGGATGTATTTCCCGGGCACCGGAACTTACGATCTTGACGGCGACGGCAGCTATGACCTCTGCATATATTCCGGCAGCAAGCCGTCAAAGGGCGACATCGTTTACAAGCAGCTAGGCTCCGATGTCATTCTTGAAAACGGCACCTCAGGCTGCCTGCTCATCAATTCAGACCAGGTGAAAAAGTGGGATGAGGGCCGCGACTACCTGATGCCTATCCCGGTACAGGAGCGTCTTCTCAACAAGAACCTTTCCCAGAATCCTCTTTGGGACGACGGTCTGAGCTATTAAAATCATAAAATATGAAAAGAATGAAATTTACATTTATAGTTGCTCTCCTTCTTTCCCTTTTCGCAGGTTGCAACAAGGACGGAGGAAAATCCTCAGTCGTCCCTGTTCCGGACACTCCGGGCGGAGGCGGGGTTGACCCGACCCCGGGCGAGAAATTCACCCAGACGCCTCTTCAGACCTACGAGATTCTCTCTCCGGAGAGCCTTTCAAGCGCGGAGTGCTATTTCCTCGCTCTGCTGAGGAACCTTCCGGAAATGAAGGCAATCGTCTCGGCTGACGAGTATCTTTCTAGCCTTGAGGCTGCAAAGCGCTCCAGCCTTGCAAATTCCACCTCGCGGACTGACCGCCTTGACGCCCTGTGCTTCACGACTGCGGAAATTCAGGAGGCCGGCGAGCATTTCGCCTCACTTTGGGAGAAAGACAATGCCTGGGACCGTCTCGTAACGAACCATCTTTCACCTTCAGGCTGCTACTATTACACGACTGCCGCTTCCGCCTCCGAGCTTTTGCGACTGGCTTGGAAGCACGATGCGGAGATGATAAACAAAATCATTGCGGTCTATGGCAAGGGCACTCAGGCGGCCCACTGCGAAAACGACACCCGTGAGGCGACAGACAGTGACATCGATTCGGCTCTCTCCGCTGTTCTTTCAAAGGTTTCCGCAACAGGAGTCTTTGGCGACATCGCACTTGAAGGAATATATAACATTCTCAAGGTGAATGATTTCGAGACGCAGCCGACTCTTTTTGAGCCTCTTGCAACAGGCAGCAACAAGGCCGCCTGCGCAGCGGTGAAGACGACCGACTTCAGCAAATACTCCTACTCCGCAATCGTCGTTCTCGGGGCGAGCAACTCCTCGACTACTTTCGCGGACGAGGCGAAGGTCCGCTGTGACTACGCCTACACGAAGTACAAGGCCAAGAAGGCTCCGTTTATAATCGTCACCGGCGGCAGTGTCCGTCCGTTCAAGACGACGAACAACGAGGCATCTCTGATGAAGGCCTACCTTGTGGAGAAAGGCGTTCCTGAGTCCGTAATCATTATGGAACCTCACGCGCGCCACACGCCGACCAACTTCAGAAATGTCTCCCGCCTGCTTTTCCGCTACGGCTTCCCGTTTGAAAAAGAGGCCCTGATGGTGATGCAGACAGGGATTATGAAGGATGTGATGGAGACCGAGGCATTCCGCCAGCGCTGCACGGGAGAATTCGGCTTTATGCCCGTTACCTTCAGCAAAAAGGTTGACGACTACTCTATGCCACTGCTCCCTGCGCTGAATTCCCTTACAATCGGCACGGCTGACCCGCTTGATCCGTGATTGAGGAATCCCGCAACTTATAAAGGATATTTAGGTTAATTTCATAGACTCGAACAAATGAAAAACAGAATATTATTTTTTGCCGTAATGGCCGCTGCGCTTGCGTTCTCTTCCTGTGAGAAGCATCCGGGCGTATCCTCTCTTGAGGCGACGGAAGGCAAGGCTGAACTCAGGATTGACTACATCACTCCTGAGAGCGGCATATCTCCGGTCGAGATAACCATCGTTGGCTCAGGCTTCGCGATGAAACTCAGCGACAATGTGGCCTCCATCAACGGCGAAGAGCTGACAGCGGTTGAGGCCTCTCTCACCCGGCTTAAATACACCATCCCCTATAACCCCGCAGGCTCATACCCCGTGGTTCTGAAGGTCGGAGACAAGACAGTCGAAGGCCCTCTCTTCACCTACGGCGAGAGCAAGGGATTCACCTTCACTCCTGAGGCCGGAGAATGGGGCACGAAGATTACTCTTAACGGCTCCACCTTCAGTACCGTCCCTGAGGAGAACATCGTCACCATCGGCGGGAAACAGGCAACCGTCCTTTCCGCTTCAAGGTCTGTGCTCGTAGTCGAGGCTCCTGAGCAGGAAGAAGGCACGGAGTTCAAGATTAAGGTAAACGTCACGGGAAAACCGGAGATGGAGAGCGAGGCGGCTTTCAAATACGGCTC
>CAYNDY010000002.1:0-8856 GCA_964396105.1 uncultured Muribaculaceae bacterium | reverse complement strand
TACACCTACCAGCCGTTTGTGGAACTCCTCGGATATGCGCAGGCGAACTGCTTCCTCTTCCTCGACGACAACACTCTTCTTTTCGGATCCTACGAGGCTGACCATCCGTTCTATACGATTACGATGGCATCCCCTAAACCGGTGGCCTACATCAATGCCATAGAGGGCAACAGCCGCTCTACGCAGATAACTCTCTGCGAGGACGACGGCTTTGCGTATGTCGCATTCCCTAAGGCGGGAAGGGTCGGACGGTTCGACCCTGCTAAGAGCGGATCTTCCGTCACTCTGCTTGACATCACTCCTCAGATTGTGGACGCGGGCGACGTGAAGTTCGACTCAGAGGGCAATATGTATGTTCTCAGCCGCAGCGGAAAGGCCATTTACCGTCTTGCAAAAGGAAACTTCACTTCGGCGACCAAGTTCATTGACTTTGCTTCCCAGGCTCCGAACGGAGACGTCATCGCCTTCGATTTTGACTGGAACGGCGACATAATCGTGGCTACCCAGTACTACGGCCTCTGGAGAGTTTCCGCTGACGGAACAGTTAAGACCCAGCTTCTTGACGGCGAGCGCTATCAGACCGGTTCTCCTGCGCTCAAAACGGGAGATACCCTCGACGAGATAACAACTCTTCTTGTGGACAGCAGGAGAAAGGATATCTATGTGAATGACGCGAGCGCCAAAGTCGTGTTTGTCGTAAGGCTTCGCGGCGGAGACTCTGCAGCCGAGGTTCTTAGCGTTGCGGACACCTTCATTCCGTACGGCCTCGTCTTCAGCCCGTCCCGCGACGCCCTTTACAGCGGCGCGCGCTGGCATCACGAAGGAGCCATCATAAAGATTCCGATTGTTATCAAATAATGCAGTTCCGGTTGATTTTTTCGAACTCTTCCCCCGATTTTTAGCGGTATCAAAAATCTAAACACTTATGTTCGAATTTAATGCGACATATTTCAGATTTTCTCTACTTTTGCCACAGAAATTAAGTTCTGCGGCAATGAGTGGCACTAATACTCTAAATAACCGGGGGGGGGTACGCCCTACCGTCCTTATTGTATCAGAAGACACAACTTTCTACTTTGCGTATAAAGATTCTCTGTCTGACTGGTATGACTTGTATTGTGTCAAAAATCTAAATTCCGGAATCCCTGAAGAAAATTTTGATGCCGTCCTTTGCGACATTTCCTCTCTTTCTCCCGACGGGGCTCTCTCACTTTGCGAGGGGGTGAAAGCAGCGGAAGTTCTTTCCCGCGTTCCTCTTGTCTGCATAAACAAAGGCACATCTTCCGAAGTCCGGACTGCCTGTCTTCGCGGCGGCGCGGATGCCTATATCGACGACTTCCGTTCGGCTGAGGCTCTGTATTACCAGGTGGAGAACCTTATGTCTCTTCGCAAGACTCCGGCCGCATCCGGAAAGAAACGCTCGGCTTTCAAAAGAAGGATTGACAGGATTCTGGAGGCCCAGCTCTCGGATATGACTTTCTCCGTGGGTTCCCTTGCGGAGCAGATGAATATGAGTCCGACGAATTTCTACCGCCGCTTCAAGGCCCAGATGGGAATGACTCCGAACGACTATATCCTTGAGTTCAGAATGTCCCGTGCAGCGCAGTTCATCTGCGAGGGAATGTATATAGGTGACGTCTCGATGATGCTCGGCTACACCTCTTCGTCATATTTCTCGAAATGTTTCAAAAAGGTCAACGGCATTTCTCCAAAGGAATATCTCACTGAGCATACGTCCTAGCGGACAGTCCCCGGGACGAACCGCCAACTTCTTAAAGCATAATTTATAACCATTTTAACAATAATCAGATTATGAAAAAAATCTTTTCTGCCCTTGCAATTGCGGCGATGCTTTTCACAGTTTCCTGCAACAAGGAGAATCCGACAAAGGAAAATCAGGAACCTGAGGTTAAACCTCTCAAGACCGTAGCCCTCTCACCTGTAGAAGGCGAGGCCGGGACTGAGGTAACCATCAGCGGCGAGAACTTCGACGAGACGGTGAAAGTCTATTTCGGCGAGGCTGCGGCCACTCTTACTTCTTCCACTGCAAAAACTCTCAAGGTTGTCGCTCCGGAAAATGAGCCGGGCGAGGTCGTTGTGAAAGTCGTGCTCGGTGAGCAGACCGCTTCAAACCTCAAGTTTACATACGTTGACACCAAAGTTGCGGTGACCGCCCTCAGCGCTGCCGAAGGCTATGACCAGGATGAAGTCACCATCTCCGGCAAGAACTTCAGCGCCGTTGTGGGCCTCAATCAGGTGAAATTCGGCGAGGTTGCCGCTGTCGTGAGCAAGGCAAGCGCCACCGAGCTTACTGTTGAAGTCCCTGTGAACGAGGTTGGAGCGTCATACGACGTGACCGTAACCGTAAGCGGAGAGACTGCAACAGCCCCTGTTCAGTTCAAATACATCAAGGATGTTTACAAGGCTGAGAAAGAGGCCGTCAAACTCGGACTTGACGCCACTGACATCAACAAGGTCTATGACGCAACCTTCCTTTCCGACGGCCGTCTTGCAATCGGCACAAGGGGCGGCTCCGTTTATCTTTATGATGTCGCTGCAAAGACCTACACAGCACTGTATGAACGCACTGACGGCCGCCGTGCCCACGGTCTTACCCAAAATTCTGCCGACGGCAAACTCTATGTCGCTTTCCAGGGACACAACTGCGTGAGGACGATTGACCTCACTACCGGAAATGCGGTTGAACTTGTTACCAATCTTCCTGTTGCGATGCTCGTGAAGTTCGACTCCGACAACAATATGTATGTCAACTGCTGCGATGTCGCAATCATCTACAAATGGGCTGCAGGCTCTTACAGCGACTCCAAGTCAGCTGATGAGAACAATGCCGCAAAGATTGAATTCGCCAAATTCGACAATTCCGACGGCACAAAGGTTAAGTGTATGGACTTCGACAATGACGGAAATCTCATCGTCGGCCTTATGAACGAGAAAACAGGTGCCGCTTCCATCTGGAGCGTTGACAAGCAGGGCAACAAGAAAATCATTGCCGGCAGCACCACCGAGAAACCTTCCGCAGTCACTGTCGGAGACTACCGACAGCCGCTTACCGCAAGGTTCAACACCGGAATCCTCGGTCTTGCAGTTGACAAGAGGGGATGCATCTGGTTCAGCGACTACTATATGATGACCTACCTTCTCAAGCCGGGCAAGAAAGGCTATGAGGACGCCTCCGTCACCGCAATCCACAGCGGAGCGAACGGATGGGCGGACGGCGCGCAGCCTGAGAACTATGTCGTGAACCCTACGGCTGAAGGAACCGAGGTTTATGTAGTGGACTTCGCACGCTACGGCACACTCCACCGCGCTTGGCTTACCAAAGAATAATTGAAAATGACCATAATGACAAAAGAAACATTTTATCAGGCTCCGGCCGTTGCGGTTTACTCCGCAGCGGCTGAAGCGGGTTTTGCCACCTCCGGCACAATCAACGACTGGGAGAATGACTCCACCGACGGTAAAGTCCAATTGTACTAATGTCTTAATCCTCAGAAACGATGAAAACTAAAATTTTATCTCTCGCAGTTGTGGGAGCGGCTTCAGTAGCCCTTTTCTCCTGCACGAAGGAAGCTGTTTCTGTCGACAGACCGCAGGGGACATCCTCAGACTTCTCGATAACCGCGGCAGTTCCCTCCAAGACTACGAACAGCGGAATGTCAACCCTTTGGGCCGCAGGCGATGCAATCAATGTCTATCACTCCGCAGCCTCCGCCGCCGACTACACTTTTGAGAATCCTTTCACAATCACGGAAGAAAACCTCGCTTCAAACAAGTTTACGGGCACAATGAAGTCAGAACTTGATGCCGAGGCTTCCTACGACTGGCTGGTTCTCTATCCGTACTCCGCCGAGGCCGCATCTCCTGCCGCCGTTCCGGTTACCATCGGCTGCGCCGCTTCAGGCTCGCAGACTCAAAGCGGAAATGACAGCAAGGCCCACATCTGCGGCGCGACGCTTCCTGCCTGGGGAAGGGCAAGCGCGGTGAAAGGCTCCTCTTCGGTGAATGTTTCTCTTGACAACCTTGCTACTCTTGTAAGTTTCGAGGTCCTGAACACTTCCTCTTCGGAGAGCTTTACTCTCACGGGAATCGAGCTTACCTGCGGTGACAACGACCTTTGCGGCGAGTTCGCTGTGGACCTTACGGGCGCAGCTCCTGTTTATACGGCCGTGAACGCGTCCAAGACAGCTGTGCTTAATGTGGAGAATGTTTCCATAGCGAAACTTTCCACCGCGACGGTGACTCTTGCCGTGGCACCGTTCTCTTCAAAGAATTTCACGATTACGGTCAAGGGCGCCGACAGCTACACCTACACGAAGAGTTTTGAACTTTCTTCCGCCCTCACTTTCTCTGCGGGCAAGGTGAAGACGCTCAGCGTCAAGACCAGCGCCGACCCGGTTTACAAATGCACGGAGAATGTCGTCCCGATGCCTTCGAGCCTTGACGGAAAGCTCAGCGGCGCCGTGTTCATTGACAACAACCGCCTTGCATACTCCACAATCAGCGGCACGACCAACGACCAGCTTTGGGTCTATGACTTCTCTACAGGCACAAACACTCAGATCGCGTGGCTTGGAACCGGAGCGACACCGTGGAAAATCGCCTACAACGAAAACGACGGCAGAATCTATTATGCTTCCAAGGATAAAGGTTGGATCAGATGGATAGATCCTGACACGAAGGAAGGCGATGCCGCCGTGAAAAATGACGATGGAAGCACATCGTATTTCAGCGACAGGGCTTGTCTTGATCTGGAATTTGACAAAGACTACAATATGATTGCGCTCTTCAGGGATAAGTATTATCTGACTAAGTTCTTCCTCAGTTCAAATTACGGCTTTTCCAGCCGTAAGGATGGATACGTCAATTTCAACAGTCCGAAACAGCCATTGGCAATGTGCAAAAATCATAATAATGTGCTGTATGTCGCAGTTAATAATACTGATGGAACCGGCAGCCGTATTTTTAGTTATGATATGACTTCCGATAAACTCGGAACCCTGTGCTGGAATACCGGGGCTGTGAACTGTATGATGGCGGACGCTGAGAACAATTTGTGGTACTCCAACAGCGTCAATAAAATTTACAAGGTGACCGTCGCTTCCGACGGTACAGGAACGGTTTCTCTGTCACTTACCAGCGACAAGGTAATCGGATGGCCTTCATCAGGTTTCCAGGCAATGGAACTCGTTCCGTCGCCAACTGCATCGAACGAGTTCTATGTGGTTGACAACGCGTTCAACAAGATTCACAAGTTCAGCATTCTTTAATGTTTTTTTACTGGCGTGATGAGAATTCATCTTATATTGGGAGTGACAGCCGCTTTTGCGGCTGTCTCTTTATCTGCTCAGACAGGGCCGGAGAGCCGTACGAACTCTTCGGAGATTGTTCCGGTTGTCCCGGAGGAGAAAGTTCTGGAAGCTCCGTTTTCTTCTTCTGATGCCGAGGCGTTCCGCTCTCCATCGAAAGTTTTCTATCCCGAGACCTGGTTCCATTTCATCGGCGGGAATGTTTCCCGTGAGGGAATCCGCACCGACCTTGAGGCCATCGCTTCGGCGGGCTTTTCCGGAGTGCAGCTTTTCCACGGAAAGTTCGGCGGAGTGTGGCCCGGAACCGGGGAGCAGATTGCCTGTCTGAGTCCGAAATGGGATGAACTCGTCCGCTACACGGCCGAGGAGAGCCGCCGTCTGGGGCTTCGCTTCACAATGCAGGGCTGTCCGGGCTGGGCTATGGCGGGCGGCCCGTGGGTGAAACCAGAGGATTCGATGCGCCACCTTGTCTGGAGCCGAATGGATTTCGCTTCGGGGGAGAGAGTGGACGCTGTTTTGCCTGTTGCTCCCGGGGTCGGGGAAGAGTGGCGAGACTATAAGGACCTGATGGTTCTCGCTTTCCCTACTCCTGAGGGCGACACAGGGGCGCCGCTTGTGCCGGTTGAGACGGGGGAAGAGTCTCTTCCGGGAAGATTCGAGGCGGGAACGCACTGCTTTGAATACACTTTCGCTTCTCCGACGAGGGTTCGCACGCTTGAACTTCCGCCGATTGACCGGATGAGCCATCCTGCGGTTTACGAGCCGGACGTTCGCGTTGTGCTTCTTGCAATCGGGGAGGACGGCCACGAGACTACGGTTCTCGACACCAAGCTCCCGCAGGCATCCTGGCAGGATGACCGTCCGATTTCGCTTTGCTGCTCTTCCCCGGCGGCGTTTGGGAAATACCGCCTTGAGATAACGCTCCGCTACGGCATTGATCTGGAATATGTCCATCTTTACTCCGCCGCCCGCAAAAACAACTGGGAGAGCGAGGCCGGGTGGACCCTTCGCACGATGGAGCGCAAGGGTGACTCTGTCACTTACGACTCTAAGGCCTGGCTCCCTGGGGACGAAGTCCTTGACATAACATCTTCAATGTCTTCGGACGGACGCCTTCAGTGGACTGCCCCGTCTGTGCCAGAGGGAAGTTGGACTGTCCTTAGGATAGGAAATGTCAACACCGGGCAGAAAAACGCTCCGGCCCCCCAGGAGGCCACCGGCTGGGAGTGCAACAAACTCGACCCACGTGGAGCGGACATCCAGTTCGACAACTACCTCGGACGTATCGCCGACGGCCCTCTCGCGGGAGGCCTTCTTAACGGAGCGCTTTTCGACAGCTGGGAGTGCCGCACCCAGACCTGGACTCCCCGTCTGGAGGAGGAGTTCTTCAGCCGCAACGGCTACGCCCTCCGCCCGTGGATTCCCGCTCTGATGGGCTATGTGATTGATTCTCCGTCCCGTACGGCCCGCTTTCTCGCGGACTGGAGACGGACTCTGAGCGACCTTCTGACCCGGAATTTCTTCGGCCGGATGAAGCGGCGCTCAGAAGAAAAAGGACTTTCGCTCATCTACGAAACCGCCTGCGCAGACATCTTCCCTGGCGATCCTCTGGAGTATTTCAAATATGCTGATGTCCCAGTCTGCGAGTTCTGGCAGCCGCTTGAAGAGTATTTCGTGGGCTCGGTGAACTTCAAACCGATACTCCCGACCGCTTCAGCCGCCCACATCTACGGGAAGCCGCGCGTGGCCGCCGAGTCGTTCACCTCGTTCCAGCACACCTGGGACGAGCACTGGGCCGATCTGAAGGAAATCGCCGATATGAAAATGACTGACGGAATATCCCATCTGATTTTCCACACCTACACCCATAACCCCCAGGTTGACTGGCCCGCCCCGGGCACATCCTTCTCGGGGGCGAACATCGGCACTCCGTTCCTTCGCGGACAGACCTGGTGGAAGTATATGAGCGAGTTTACGACCTATTTCGCCCGCTGCAGCTATCTCCTGGAGAGGGGCAAACCTTCCGCCGACATCCTTTGGTATCTCGGGGACGAGATTGACCACAAACCGAATCAGAAGACTCCGGTTCCGACCGGCTTCCGCTACGACTACTGCAACCTCGATGTCCTGATGAACCGCCTGAGCGTACGCGAAGGCCGCCTTGTGACTCCCGAGGGAGTGGAATACAGTCTTCTCTGGATTCCGCAGAACGAAAGGATGGCTCCGGAGACCATTGTGCGGCTTCGCTCTCTTGTTCGTCAGGGTGCGAGAGTTGTGGCTGACCGTCCGGTAGAATCCGCAACTCTTAGAGGCGGAAAGGCGGCTGAAAAGAAATTTACCTCTGAGGTTAAGCGGCTCTGGGGAAAAGCCTCCGGCGGCAAGTCCATCCGTCGTCTTGGCAAGGGGCAGCTGCTTGAAGGATATGCTCTTGCGGAGGCAGTGGAGGCTCTTGGGCTCTCTCCTGATGTTACTCTTGAGGATGCGGCCCCGGAGAACGTTTGCGGTGAGACTGCAACTCCTTCCGGTGATGGAGTGCTCTGGCAGCATCGAACTGCCGATGGGGCGGACTGGTATTTTGTCTCGACTCTTCCCGGCCGGGGCTTTAGCGGGGAAATTAGTTTCCGCTCCTTAGGCCACGCCGAAATCTGGAATCCGCTTACCGGCGAGACTTCAGATGCTGTCTATCGCGAAGAAGGCGGCCGTACCCTTGTAAGATTGTCTCTTGAGAGGGCAGGGGCGGTGTTCGTTGTCTTCCGCCACGACAAAGACGGTGTTTCCGCCAGTGCTGAGCCTGCCGGTGAGACGCTTGTGAGCGATCTTAGCCTGGGCTGGGAACTCTCCTTCCCGGAGGGCTGGGGCGCTCCCGAAAAACTCTCTGTCGGCACTCTCGTCCCGTGGTCTGAACTTCCGGTCTCCGCAGAGGCAAAAGCCTTCTCGGGCACTGTGACTTACAGCCGTGAATTTGTGCTTAATGCCCCTACGGCGGCTTCACGCTATATTCTTGAACTCGGAGATGTGGATATGATTGCAGAGGTCAGCCTGAACGGAAAGAGGCTCGGAGTGCTTTGGACGCTGCCGTATTCCGTTGACATAACCTCCGCTCTGAAGGCGGGAGTGAATGAGTTGGAAGTGAAAGTTACTTCCACCTGGTTCAACCGCCTATCCTACGACGGCGCGCAGCCGGAGGGGGCGCGCAAGACCTGGTGCCTCAGGTGGCCGGAGGCTGAGCAGGGGCTTAAGAAATACGGACTTATGGGCCCTGTCAGAATTGTAGAAAAAAGTAAATAGATTTAGTCCTGCAAGGGCGAAACTTGTAAAAAATATATCGATGAAACTTGCGAAATTACTTTGCTGCGGAGTGATTGCACTCGGAACTGCCTCGCTGCTTGGGGCTCAAACTCCTGTGTATCAGGACAAAACCAAAAGCATTGACGAAAGGGTGCAGGATGCTTTGAGCCGAATGACCATTGAAGAGAAAGTTAAAATTCTTCACGCCCAGTCAAAGTTCAGCTCCGCCGGCGTTCCGCGT
>CAYNDY010000001.1:14752-35098 GCA_964396105.1 uncultured Muribaculaceae bacterium | reverse complement strand
AATAAAAAGAGGCGGTGACCGCAGCAGTCATCGCCTCTTTTATTTGGCAGGTTGAAGCCCCTATTCCGTCAGAATGCTTTTCGCGGCATCTTCGGGCGACTCGCTGATGATGAGCAGATGGTCGCCGGCCTGAAGCTTCGTGTTTCCAGTCGGGACTATGAACTTCTTGTCCCTTTTCAGCATCAACACCCTAACTCCCGCAGGGAGGTCGAGGTCTTTCAGCATATTGCCCTGATGCTCAATCATATCCTTCACCATTTCCTCGGTGACGGTGCTCTCTGTGAGCTCGCCGGCCTCTTCAGGAAGGTCGACGTCGAACTCCTTCTCCTGAACTGCGGACTCGTCGTTGAGTTTGAGCCATTTCGCAACAAGCGGGAGAGTGCCGCCCTGGATGACGAGGGACATAAGGGTGATGAAGAAAACTATGTTGAAGATTACGTCTCCGCCCTCTATGTTGCTCATAATCGGGTAGGTGGCGAAAATGATCGGGGTCGCTCCCTTGAGTCCCACCCAGGAAATGAAGAGCTTGGACTTGGGGGTTATGTTCCTGTATGGAATGAGGCAGCCGAAAATGGTCGCAGGACGGGCAATGAACATCATAAAGAGTCCGATGAGGATGGCGATAGGGGCTGTGCGGAGCATCTGCACAGGATTTACGAGAAGGCCCAGGATGAGGAACATCGCAATCTGCATCAGCCAGGTGAGCCCGTCGAGGAAGGCGATTATCTGCTTGCGGTGGGTCACCTTGTTGTTGCCGATGAGGATGCCGGCGAGATAGACGGCGAGGTAGCCGTTGCCTGAAAGCATCCCGGCGAGAGAGTAGGAGAAGAACACGATGCTCAGAAGCAGGATTGCGTAGAGAGGGGTGTTGTTGAGCTGGATCTTGTTCAGAATCCATACGGCGGCATATCCCATTCCCACGCCAACTGCGCCTCCGATTATGAACTGGAGGAGGAACACTTTTATCGCGTTCCACACGGTGGAGTAGGCGGTGTAGCTCTCGACGGAGGTGAATCCTGCGGCGCCGAGCACCTCTTCGCTCACTTCCGGAGTGAGGCCTGTCCCCGCGCCGAGAGTGGTGGCGATTTCGATGAGCACTACCGTAATAATATACGCCATCGGGTCGTTGGAGCCGCTTTCGAGCTCAAGGAGCGGCTGGAGGTTGTTCTTTAGGCGCAGGTTTTTGCCCCTCAGAAGGGCGAACACCGTAGCCGAGTCCGTTGAGGACATCGTCGCAGCGAGAAGCAGGCAGGAAACCAGCGGAAGACCCAATCCGACGCCTTTCCAGCCGTTCAGAAGGTAGATGAAGCCTCCTGTGATGGCAGCTGTGACAAGGACTCCGAGGGTGGAGAGGATGATACCCGGGCCGAACACAGGCTTGATTTCGGAGAATTTCGTCTCCATACCGCCGGTGAAAAGTATGACGCACAGAGCAATCATACCGATGAAATTCGTCTTGTTCACGTCATCGAACACGATTCCGAGTCCGTCGCTTCCGAAGAGCATTCCGACCATCAGGAAGAGGAGCAAGGCGGGGATTCCGAACTTGCTGCTCGCCCTTGATATGAGGATGCTGCAGAAAATCAGCACCGAGCCGATGAGAATGATGTTTTCAGATGTTAAATATAGCATAACTATTTTGTTTTATTGCAATTCTATCAATTGTTTACAACTTTGCGCGTTCCATTTCTTTCAGTCTTGACTTTTACGGTTCCTTTTGAAACCTTGGAAGCTGCATTTTTCATCCCGGAGGCAAATTCCCTGCACCATTCGCTCACGGGGCACTCGCCGCAGCGTGGCTTTCGGGCCGTGCAGACATACCTTCCGTGCAGAAGGAGATAGTGGTGAGAGTCGGGCCTTTCCTCCGCGGGGATGTTTGCCGTTAGGTCCTTCTCCACAGCCTCCACCGTTTTTCCCTCCGAGAGCCCCAGACGCCGCGAAACCCTGAAAATGTGGGTGTCCACCGCGATTACAGGCTCCCCGAAAGCGATTGCGGCAACAACATTGGCCGTTTTCTGTCCCACTCCCGGAAGGCGTTTAAGCTGCTCCACAGTCGCGGGAATCTCGCCCCCGAATTCATTCTGAATCATCCGTGCCGCCCCCAGAAGATGCTCCGCCTTGGTCCGCGGGTAGGAAATGCTGCGGACAAGTTCAAAAACCTCCTCGAATGTGGCCCCGGCCATTGACTGCGCATCGGGAAAGCGGCTGAAAAGAGCGGGGGTCACCATATTCACCCTCCTGTCGGTGCACTGGGCGGAAAGCATCACCGCGACAAGAAGCTGGAAGGGCGAGGCGAAGTCAAGTTCGCTCTGAACCCTGCCCATCTTAGCCCTCAGCGCCCCGAAAACGGCAGCGTATCTTTCCTTTGTTGTCATTTCTGCCTGACCGCTAACTGCTTTCACTATTCTTGAGAGGCTTCGGTGAGAGTCTCTGTTTGCTCTTGCGTTTCCTTCTCCCTGCAGCCCTCGTTTTCGCACACAAGCACCCGTCCCGGGTATTTCTCGCACAGTCCCAGATTGTGGGTCACCATCACGACTGCCGTGCCGAGAGTGGTGTTCAACCTTTTCAGAAGCTGCATAATCCCGTCGGCCGTCTCCGCATCGAGATTTCCCGTGGGCTCGTCGGCGAGAATCAGCGACGGACTGTTCAGCAGAGCCCTCGCGATGGCGATTCTCTGCTGCTCTCCGCCTGAAAGCTGGTGGGGCATCTTGTGAGCCTTGCGCTCCATTCCGACCGCCTCCAGAACCTCCTCAATCCTCTTTTCCATCTTCCCCTCATCCTTCCATCCCGTAGCTTCAAGCACAAAGTGGAGATTGTCCCTCACGCTTCTGTCCATCAGAAGTTGGAAATCCTGGAATATGACCCCGAGTTTCCGCCTCAGATAGGGAATGTCCCTCTCCCTGATGCTTCCCAGGTCATATCCGCATACGGTTGCGCTTCCTCCTCCGAGCGGATTTTCCGCAATCATTGTCCTTATTATCGAAGTTTTTCCGGTGCCGACCTTGCCGACGATGTAGACGAAATCCCCCTCACGTACGGTGAGATTGACTCCGTAAAGCACGGTGCTTTCGCCGTTTATTATGTCAACGCCTGAAAAAGAAACGAGTTCGTCCATTATCCTTGTCTCCTAAATTTCTGATTTTCCATCCTCCCGCCAATCACTCTGCCCACTAATCACATAAATCTCACAAATATAAAGAGAAAAACACATATTCCGGGTATTGAAAAGAAAAAATCTGAGAAAAAATGAGTATTTTTGTAAAATTTTCGGCGAATATTATTTTTATGAAAAGGAAATATATCTTATCGGTCATTCTTCTCGCGCTTTCTCTTTGTGCTAGCGCAGCGGAAACGGACTTTTCCAGGGCGCTCAAGCTCTATGACAGAGGACTTTACAGCCGCGCTATGGAACTATTTTCTTCGGACTACTCCGCTACGGGGAATGTCGAGTCCAGAGGATACACGATTCTTTGTGCCGCGGCTCTTGAAAAGCAGGGCTATCTCAGCGAAATAGAAACTTTCGCGGCCCAATATCCTTTCAGCGAACTTATCCCGCGCCTGCGCTTTGCCCACGCCTGCAACCTCTTCGAAAAGAGCGATTATGCTCCCGTGGTGGAAATCCTCTCCGGGATAGACCCTGACGCCCTCAGGCGCTCCCAGAAGGATACCTACCTTTTCGACTACGCATTCTCCCTCCTGGAGACGAATTACCCTTCGGACGCCGAGCCCCTTTTCCGTGAGGTGGTCTCCCGCCCCAAGTCCGACTACACAGCCCCGTCCTGCTACTCCCTGGGCTACATCTGCTACCAGAAAAACGACTTCACCGAGGCAATTGACTGGTTCGGCAAGGCTTCTTCCGACAAACGCTTCTCCCAGATGGCTGACTACTACATCCTGGAGTGCAAATTTATGCTGAAGGACTATGAGTATGTTGTGAAGAAAGGCCCTAAGATGTACACTGAGGTCCCTGAGGACCGTCAGCCAAGGCTCTCGCGCATCATCGCCGAGTCCTACCTCGTCCGCGGGGACGCCGCTTCGGCCCGGAAATACTACGAGATGTCCCCTTCGGGAAAGACTGAAATGTCCCGTTCGGACCGGTTCTTCGCAGGCTCAGTGCTCTATGCCACAGGCGATTACAAGGGAGCTGCGGACAACTTCTCCAAAATGGGGGAGAGGACCGACTCCATCGGCCAGATAGCTTCCTACCAGATGGCCTATTCCTACATCAAGACCCGCAACAAAGTCGCAGCGATGTCCGCTTTCCGTGAGGCCAGCGAGCTTTCCTACGACAGGGGAATCGAGAAGGATGCGCTTCTGAACTACGCCAAGCTTGCCTTCGACCTGAACAAGGATGTCTCCGTATTCAAGAAATATCTGAAAAAATATCCTGAGACCGACAGCGAGGACATTTACGGATATATCGCCATCACAGCCCTCTACAGCAAGGACTATCAGGGCGCAATCGACGCCTACGACAACATCGACGAACTTTCCTCCGAGATGAGGCACAACTATATGAAAGCCAACTACCTCAGGGCGAAACAGCTGATGGACGCAGGCTCCTGGAGGGCCGCGTCGGGGTGCCTGAAGGCCGTGACTTTCTACGCTCCTTCCGACGACCCTCTCAACCAAATGGCAAAATACTGGCTTGCCGAGACACTGTACCGCAGCGGGGACTACTCCGGCGCCGTCTCCTCCCTCAAGGAACTCTACAACATTTCCGCTCTCGAGGGCAGGGAAGAGGGGAGCCTCATCACCTATAACCTTGCAAGCGCATATTTCCGCGTTCCCGATTACGCCCAGAGCGAAAAATGGTTCACCGAGTATGCCTCCCAGAAGCGCAGCACCTTCCGCAAGGATGCCCTCACCAGGGCTGCCGACAGCCGTTTCCTCAGCGGAGACTATGCCGGGGCGGCCGAGGCGTACGGGAGCGTGGCCGACGACTACTACGACCCTGACGATATATATCCGTACTGGCAAAGTGCTGTGGCATACGGACTTAACGGAAAACTCGGGAAAAAGATCGAAAGGCTTTCGGAGGTGAAGGACGCTTCCGCCGAGGCCGAGTATTATCCTGACGCCCTTCTGGAGCTTGGACGCAGCTATGTGGAGAATAAAAATGCAGTGGAGGCCGGCAAATGCTTTGACCTTATTGTGAGCGATGTTTCCGACAGCTCGTATGTCGCTCAGGCGCTGCTTGAAAAGGCGATGCTCGCGCGAAACTCCAAGGACAACGAGACCGCTCTTGCCTACTACAAGAGGGTGGCGGAGAATATGAAGGGCACCGAATATGCCGACAACGCCCTGCTTGCCATCGAGTCCATCTACCGCTCCGAGGGCAAGGCAAAGGAATATCTCGCCTACACGGAGTGGCTCGGAAGCGGTGCGGCAAAGACCGAGAAGGAGAAGGAAAATCTCTATTTCTCTTCTGCCGAGCAGCTTTTCACCGACCGCCGCTACGACCGCGCCATTCCTGCCTTTGAGGAATACCTGAAGGCATATCCGGGGGGCGAGGACGTCGTGAAGGCTGAATACTGCATAGCCGAGTGCTATCGCCTGGAAGGAGAAAACGAGAAGGCCCGCGACGCCTACGAAACCGTAATCGAAAGGGGAGAGAGCCTCTTCTGCGAGGCTTCGATGCAGCGTTATGCAGAGCTTTCCTTCGCTCTGGAGCATTTTGACGACGCCTATCTCGCTTATACTGCCCTCCAGGAGAAGACTTCTTCTTCAACGACGAAGTCCTCCGCGCTCACAGGAAGGATGACCTCGGCATTCAAGGCGCGCCGCTATGGCGATGCCGCTTCCTGCGCAGAGGCCATCATCGCTTCCTCTCCTGAGGCCGGGACTCTCAGGGATGCGCAGTACATCCGCGCAAAGTCCCTTCTGTCACTCAGCCGCCGCAGCGAAGCGCTGGAGATGTTTGAGGCTCTTTCCGCCGACCCTTCAGACGCCTACGGCGCCGAGGCACGCCTCACAATCATCCAGGACAAGTTCGACAGCGCAGACTACAAGAGCGTCGAGAACCTCGTTTACAGTTTCTCGGAGTCGGGGACAAAGCAGAACTACTACCTTGCGAAAGCGTTCATCGTTCTTGGCGACGCTTTTGCCGAGCAGGGCGACCTCACTCAGGCGAAGGCCACTTTCGAGAGCGTCCGGGACGGCTACAAGGCTTCTTCAGACGAGGATGATGTCCTTGAAAATGTGGACCTCAGGCTCCAAAGGCTCTCTGAAATGAATGTGAAATAGTTGATATTCCGTTGATTGCGCCGCCCCTGTGCGGCAAAGAATCGAAACACAAAAAGATGAAAATTTATCGATATATTCTCTCTCTCGCTCCCGTTCTCGGGGCGGTGACTCTCGCGGCTCAAAACTACAACCCTACGGTCGTAGTCACCAATAAATATAAGGTGGAAACCCTCACACCGGAGAAGGAAAGCATAGAAATGGCCGTGCCCGACTCTGTGAAGCGGTTCGATATGTCTTTTGACTACACTGTGTTCGAGCATCCATATCAAGGCTCCTACGACTTCAGCCCCTACAGCGTGGATATGAAGCCTATGGGTCAGAAGCAGAGGGCGGGGAAATTCTATCTCAACGCCGGAATCGGCTACACTCTGCATCCGGAGCTGGATTTCATTTACACCCCGCTTTGCAACGAGAAGGCTTCTCTGGACATATACCTTAGCCACAGCTCCTTTGACGGAAATTACCGCAAAATCGGTCTCAATTCCGAAAACGGGAAGATGGCGGGGCTTAAAACCGCCGACGGCAAGAGGGATTACTGGGGACTGTGGAATTACGATATGGACAATTCCCTCGGAGCGGCACTGCGTTATGACTGGCAAAAACTTGCACTTACCGCGGACCTTGGTTACAAGGGGCTGCAGCAGATGGACTGGATGAGGGGAAGGAGTTTCGACAGCGGGGTGGCGAATGTACGCGTATTCTCTAAAGATACTCTGAGTCAGGGACTTACCTACGATGTGAGACTTCGCTACCTTCTCGGTTATGATAAAGTAAACCGTCTGTATGACTCCCGCCTTAAAACCGGGGAGAACGATGTGAATCTTGCTCTGAACCTCGGTTTCAACGCCGGGAAAAACGGAAGGTTCATTTTCGACCTCGCGGCGGACATCTCTTCTTATGTCGGCAGCCTTACCCACACGGCAACTCTCTTCACTTTCACTCCGGCCTATGTCCTCACCCTCAAGGGCTGGACATTCGACCTCGGCGTGAGGGTAGCTGTGCCGTTTACGACAAAGGGCGCGGGGCTTGAAAACTATGCCCACAGCCAGTACGCCTACCCGGCCGTGAAGATTTCCTACGACTTCCGGAAGATTCCTCTGAACATTTATCTCTCACTCACGGGAGGGGAGACCCAGAACAGCTACTCTTCGCTCGTCGGGCAGTTCCGCCACTATACCCTCGCCAGCGCAGCTCTCGGCTCAGGTCACGCGGTCCTCGGGAACAATGTGGAAAGGTTCAACGCTACCTTCGGACTCAAGGGCCGGGTGCGCTCAGTCTTCGGATATGAGGCTTTTGTCGGCTTTGCCGAGAGGGCCACTTCCGCCGTGGAGACTATCCGCGTTGCCGATGTGACCCTCGGAGAGACTACCTACGAGGCCCTTCCGTACTACGACCTCACTTTCGCCCGCACGGGGCTTCTTCGCGCAGGAGGAAAATTCCACTACAGCGACGACTGGGGCAGGGTGGACCTCGGACTCCTTTACAGCCGTATGTGGACCTACGGCGAGGCTCCTCAGATTCTTAATCCGGCTTCACTCACGGGCGATGCAAGCGTGAAATTCAATATTATAAAGAGGATATACGCCACTGTGGGCTGCGAATTTTCTCTCGCCCGCAAGGGATGGTATCTTGACTCGGAAAACGCGACGGTAAACTATACGATTCCTGGTTACGGCGACCCGTACCTCGGGGTGGAGTACCGTCACAACCGTCTTCTTTCCGTTTGGGCGAAGGCCCGTCAGTTCACCGGACAGACCATTCAGCGCACTCCGCTCTATGCCGAGCAGGGGCCTGAAATCACCGTGGGTGTCCGTTTGAATTTTGGGAAATAATTGTTAAATTTGCAGGCTATTTCGGCCCGAGCGGCCCAATGCGCGCGTCCCCGCGTCACTCCTTTAGCAGGAGAGGACAGCAGGATGTATAAAATGAATAAATAAGGAATAACATAATGATCGAAAACGAAGAAATCAAAGCTGCCGAAGAGCAGTATTCCGCGAACAGCATCCAGGTTCTCGAAGGACTTGAGGCAGTGAGGAAAAGACCTTCAATGTACATCGGAGACATCGGCGAAAGAGGTCTCCATCATCTTGTGTATGAGGTCGTTGACAACAGTATCGACGAGGCTCTCGCAGGCTGGTGCACCGACATCGAGGTGACAATCAACAAGGACAACTCCATCACGGTCAAGGACAACGGCCGAGGCATCCCGACGGGTATGCACGAGAAGGAGCACCGCTCCGCCCTTGAGGTCGTTCTCACAGTGCTTCACGCCGGCGGAAAGTTCTCCAAGGACAGCTACAAGGTTTCCGGAGGTCTCCACGGAGTGGGTGTGAGCTGCGTCAACGCGCTTTCCGACTATCTTCGCGCCGAGGTTCACCGCGAGGGCAAAATCTTCGTTCAGGAGTACTCCAAGGGCAAGCCGACCACCCCTGTCAAGGTCGTTGGCGAGTCCAATGACACCGGAACAATCATAACGTTCCACCCGGACGCCGAGATTTTCACCGTCACGACGCTTTACAAGTACAAGACTCTTGCAAATCGTCTCCGCGAACTTGCGTTTCTCAACAAGGGCATTCACCTCAGCCTCACCGACCTTCGCGAACCTATCGAGGACGGCGGAAAGGACTATATGGACGCAATCCATCCGGGCACCGAGACTTTCTACTCCGAGGAAGGACTGAAGCAGTATGTCGAGTACATCAACTCCATCAGCCGCAACGAGCCGATAAGCTCCGTAATCTGCCTTGAAACCTCCAAGATTATCCCTATCGAGGTTGCTATGCAGTACAACGCAGGCTTCACCGAGGAGGTCCGTTCATACGTCAACAACATCAACACCATAGAGGGAGGAACACATCTTACCGGTTTCCGCCGCGGTCTCACCAAGACCCTCAAGGCATACGCCGACAAGAACAATTTCCTCTCAAAACTCAAGTTTGAGCTTGCAGCCGAGGACTTCCGCGAGGGCCTTACAGCCGTGATCTCAGTCAAGGTCGCAGAGCCTCAGTTCGAGGGTCAGACCAAGACCAAACTCGGAAACGGCGAAGTTGACCCGGCTGTCTCACAGGCGGTTTCCGCTGCGCTTGAAGCCTATCTTGAGGAGAATCCTAAAGAGGCGAGGGCAATCGTTGACAAGGTAATCCTTGCCGCAACAGCCCGCCACGAGGCCCGCAAGGCGCGTGAACTTGTCCAGAGAAAGTCGGTTATGTCAGGCGCCGGAATGCCGGGCAAGCTTGCCGACTGCTCCGAAAGGGACCCTGAGAAATGCGAGCTCTTCCTTGTCGAGGGAGACTCCGCAGGCGGAACTGCAAAACAGGGCCGTGACCGTAAGACTCAGGCCATCCTGCCGCTTAGGGGTAAAATCCTCAATGTGGAGAAAGCCCTTACGCACCGCGTTTTCGAGAGCGAGGAAATCAGGAACATCTACACCGCTCTCGGAGTCACAGTCGGCACCGAGGAGGACAGCAAGGCTCTGAACCTCAGCAAGCTTCGCTACCACAAGGTCATAATTATGACCGATGCCGATGTCGACGGTAGCCACATCGCAACCTTGATTCTTACGTTCTTCTTCCGCTATATGTTCGACCTCATCAAGAACGGCTACGTCTATCTCGCAACTCCGCCGCTCTACCTTGTGAAGAAGGGCAAGGAGGAGATCTACTGCTGGACAGACGAGCAGAGAAAGGATGCAACCCTCCGCCTCGGAAAGGGCACTGACAAGGGCGTTACGGTTCAGAGGTACAAAGGTCTCGGTGAGATGAGCGATGAGCAGCTTGCCAACACCACTATGGACCCCGAGAGGAGGCTTCTTCGTCAGATTACCATTCAGGACGCCGCCGCAGCCGACCTCACCTTCTCGATGCTTATGGGAGACGATGTGCCGCCTAGGCGTGAGTTCATCGAGCAGAATGCCCACTATGCAAACGTGGATGCATAGGCGTACAACCCCAGAATAATCAGTCATATTTCTAAATATGAAGAAATCTCTGCCGAAAGGTTACCGCGTTTATATCCCTTTGGTGATAGTTTTCGTACTTCTCGTGCTTTGTATGCCGAGGAGTACGAAATTCGGTTACAGCTACACCAAGGGCTCTCCGTGGATGTACGAGACTCTCGTAGCCGAATTTGACTTCCCGCTTCTCAAGACCCAGGCGGAACTTGCAGAGGAAAAGAGCTCGGCCGAGAGCAGCATCGTCCCTTATTATAAGATGGATGCGAAGGCCGGAGCGAAGGCCGTTCAGGCGCTCGGATCCGTCGATTTCGAGGGCCGAAGTTCGATGAAGGCCGCTGTGGCGTCCTCTCTCGGTGCCATCTACTCAAAGGGCGTTGCTGACGACGACGAATACTTCCACGACATCGACGAAACCGGCTATGACAAGACCACTGTCTATATCCAGAAGGACAAAAGAGCGGTCAAAAAGCCTTCGGAGGAGATTTACAGCGTAAATTCGGCCCGTCTCGAACTTCTTTCCTCCCTCGCTTCCTACCCGGCGGCGGACTCGCTTTGCAACGCGCTCGGACTATATAATCTTGTGGTGCCGAACCTTGAACTTGACGAGCAGATGTCCACTCTGGTACACAACGAGAACACTCCGGTCATTTCTCCGACAAAGGGCGTAATCCCGGCAGGACAGACTCTGGTTTCAAGGGGAGAAATCGTAACAGCCGAAATCGCTCAGATTCTGGACTCCTACCGCACCGAATATGAGGAATCCCTCGGCTATTCGGGAAACAGGGCCGTGCTCTGGTGCGGAATCATCCTTCTGAGCCTTGCGCTTGTGGTGGTGCTGTTTTTCACCATCTACTTCACTTCTTCGGGAATTTTCGCCCTCCCGAACAAGTATATCTACCTGCTTTTCATCTACACCCTCGCCTCAGTCACCTCTGCATCGGTCAGCGGCGAGATGGTGGCGGCTATCTATATGGTGCCGTTCCCGGTGTTCCTTTATTATCTGCTGGCATTTTTCCGCAAGAAACTCATTCTTCCGGTCTATATGGTGTCGCTGCTTCCGCTCGTGCTCTTCTCCCCGTCGGGTCCTGAGGTGTTCGTGATGCAGCTCGCGGCAGGGGTTGTCACAATTTTCCTTTTCGACCGGTTCAACAGGGGCTGGCTTCAGTTCGTGAACGCTCTCATCGTGTATGCCGTTCTTGCTCTCACCTGGTTCGCGTTCCGGTTCATCGGAGGACTTGACTCCAGCGTGGACTATGTGTCCCTGCTCTGGCTTTTCATTGGCTCAATGCTCTCAGTGGCACTTTATCCGCTGATTTACCTTTTCGAGAAGATATTCAATCTTGTCTCCTCATCCCGCCTCATCGAGCTTGCGGACACCAACAACAAGGCTCTCCGTGAGCTTGCGGTCAAGGCCCCGGGCACATTCCAGCACAGCCTCCAGGTTGCGAACTTCGCTGAGTGCGCCGCGCGTAGCATCGGGGCGGATGTGCCTCTGGTACGTGCAGGAGCGCTCTATCACGACATAGGAAAGACTCTAAATCCGCAGTGCTTCGTGGAGAACGAGGCCCTTGGCGAGACCTATCACCAGAGCCTTGACCCCGCTGAAAGCGCACGGGAAATCATCCGCCACGTGAGCGACGGAGTGCAGCTTGCGGAGAAATATCACCTCCCGTCAGTAGTGAGGGAGTTCATCACCACCCATCACGGCACCACCAAGACCGGATTCTTCTACAGCAAGTACATAAATGCCGGCGGAGATCCTTCGGATGTTGCGGACTTTACCTATCCGGGACCGTGCCCAACCACTAAGGAACAGGTGATCGTTATGCTCTGCGACTCTCTTGAGGCGGCTTCCCGCACCCTCAAGGACCGTACGCCAAAGGGCATTTCCGACTTCGTGGAGAAAATAATAACTGCAAAGTACGCCGAGGGACAGTTCGTCGATGCCGACATTTCCATCAAGGAGCTGCACGAGATGAGCGAAAGCCTCAAGGACTACATCCAGCAGGTCTATCACGGCAGGGTGGCCTACCCGGACGCAAAAAAGAAGAATAAACCTTCTCCCGACAGGAAATAAACCTCTTTCGGGCGAAAAAATCCCGTTTCGGGGGAATGAAAATAAAGAATAATAGTAAATAATTAAAAATACAGATTATGAAATTGACCAAAAATCAAATTGATGCCCTCAATATCGAGGTATCACTTTCAATTGAGGCATCTGATTACTCAGACGGCAAGAAAAAGAAACTCAACGAATTCCGCCGCAATGCGGAGATCAAAGGCTTCCGCAAGGGAATGGTTCCAATGTCCCTGGTGGAGAAAATGTACGGCGAGAGGGCTCTCGTGGACTCTGTGAACGACGTGATTTCCGAGCAGCTCAATTCTTTCATCGCCGACGAAAAACTCTCAGTAATCGGCGAGCCTCTTCCTGCAGAAAAGCAGCCTGAGAACGAGTGGAAGGACGGAAACTCTTTTAACTTCACTTTCGACATCGCCTGCAACCCTGAGGTTAACCTTCCGCTCGGAAAGGACGACGAGGTTGTTTACTACAACATAACCGTCACCGAGGAGGCCAAGAAAGAGATGAAGGCAAACCTTCTCAAGCAGTATGGTTCGCTTTCTGACGGCGAGGCAGCCGGCGAGGACGACTTCATCGTGGCTGACCTTCAGCAGGAGGGCAACACCATCGAGGGCACTTACATTGCGCTCCGCAATGTCGCAGAGGCTGCAAAGAAGCAGTTCATCGGCGTTAAACCTGGCGACAGCTTCGACGTGAACGTGAACGAGGCATTCGAGAACGAGAACGACAGGGCATCCCTCATCAAGGTTAAGAAAGAGGAACTCGCTACAATCAACCCTGTTTACAAGGTGACTGTAAAATCAGTGAAGACTTTCGTTTCCGCTCCTGAGACTCCTGAGACCTTCGACAAGATCTACGGCGAGGGCGTTGTGAAGACCGTCGAGGAGTTCGACGCTAAGATTGCCGAGAGGCTTTCAGCTGAGTACAAGAGCGAGCAGGACTTCCGCTTCTCAAAGGATGTACGCGCATACCTTCTCAAAAAGGCCGACCTCAGCCTTCCTGAGGCATTCCTCAAGAGGTGGATCCACGCTGCAAACGGCGAAAAGTTCACCGTTGAAGAAATCGAGAAGGAGTTCCCTCTCTTCGCCGAGGACTACAAGTGGACTCTCGTAAGGGACTTCCTTATGAAGACATACGACGTGAAGGTCGCTCACGAGGACCTCGTGGCCAATGCTAAGGCATACGCTGCATACCAGTTCGCAATGTACGGAATGGCAAATGTTCCTGAGGAGCACCTCACCGAGTACGCAAACGAAATCCTCAAGAACGAGGATCAGGCCCGCAGGGTGCTCGAGCAGGTTGAGAACGAGAAGACCGTCGCAGCTGTGAAGGACGTAATCACCCTCAAGAACAAGAAAATCACCGTCGAGAAATTCCGCGACCTCAAATAGTCCTGCGGGACTTTTTGGGGAGGAAACTCCCGACTATACTTAATCCATAAAAAGAATCTATGACCGAATTTGAAAAGTTTGCAGCATCCGAGGGCATTTCTTCCCTCACGATGCACGATTACAAGAGCGCAGTCTCACGCGCAGGGGCCGCATCATCCGTGGTAAGTTACCTCAACCCTACGATTATCGAGGAGAGGAAGCTCAATGCCGTGGCGATGGATGTCTTCAGCCGCCTTATGATGGACCGCATCATCTTCCTCGGAGTTCCGATTGACGACGATGTAGCAAACATAGTGCAGGCCCAGCTCCTGTTCCTTGCGTCCTCAGACTCCTCTGCCGACATCTCCCTCTACATCAATTCTCCGGGAGGTCAGGTTTCGTCCGGTCTTGGAATCTATGACACGATGCAGCTCGTGGAGCCTGATGTGGCTACAATCTGCACCGGTCTCGCAGCCTCAATGGCGTCCGTGCTTCTGTGCGCAGGAGCATCCGGAAAGCGTTCCGCCCTTCCTCACTCAAGGGTGCTGATTCATCAGCCGCTCGGGGGAGCGAAGGGGCAGGCTTCGGACATTCTCATCGCCGCGAAGGAGATTGAGAAGACCCGCACGGAGCTCTACTCCATCATCTCGGAGCACAGCGGCCAGAGCGTCGAGAAAATCGCCGCGGACGCCGACCGTGACTACTGGATGACGGCTCAGGAGGCGAAGGACTACGGTATGATCGACGAGATTCTCTCGAAAAAGACGAAATAATGGCAAAGAGTAAAAACGACTCTACAAGATACTGTATGTTTTGCGGCAGGAGCGAGAAGGAAGTTCCGCTCCTGCTGCAAGGTTTAGGAGCCTACATCTGCTCCGACTGCATCGAGATGGGCCACGAGTATGTTCAGGCGGAACTCGGAAAGAAGACCAAAAAGTCTCCGAAATCCTCGTCAAAGGGCAAACGGCCTGCAACTCCCCACGAAATCCACGAATTTCTGGACCAGTATGTAATCGGTCAGGACAGGGCTAAAAAGCAGCTCGCGGTGGCGGTTTACAACCACTACAAGCGGCTTGACAACAACCTTTCCGCCACTCCCGGCGATGTGGAGCTGGAGAAGAGCAATATCCTGATGGTGGGCCCTACGGGAACCGGCAAGACGCTGATGGCAAGGACCATAGCCAGGATGCTGGACGTGCCGTTCACGATTGTTGACGCGACGGTCCTCACCGAAGCGGGCTATGTGGGAGAGGATGTGGAGAGCATACTTTCACGGCTTCTTCAGGAGGCTGACTACGATGTGGCCCAGGCCGAAAGGGGAATCGTCTTCATTGACGAGATTGACAAAATCGCGCGCAAGAGCGACAACCCTTCAATCACCCGTGACGTTTCCGGAGAGGGAGTGCAGCAGGCGATGCTGAAGCTTCTCGAGGGAAATGTGGTGAACGTTCCGCCGCAGGGAGGCCGAAAGCACCCGGAGCAGGAGTTCATCCACGTCAACACCCAGAACATTCTGTTCATCTGCGGTGGAGCCTTCGAGGGCATCGAGAGGCATATCGCCCAGAGGATGAACACCCAGATTATCGGCTACGGAAGCGCTTCGCGGCCAAAGGTTGACAAGGACAATCTTCTGAAATATGTGGAGCCTGCTGATCTTCGCGCCTACGGTCTCATTCCCGAAATCATCGGCCGTCTTCCGGTGCTGACCTACCTCGACAATCTCGACAGGGCGGCTCTCCTGAGGATTCTCACCGAGCCTAAGAACGCGATTATGAGGCAGTACGAGAGGATGTTCGAGTTGGACGGAATCGAGTTGAAGGTGGAGGACGGCGTGCTGGAACTGATTGTGGACACCGCCATCGAGGAGAAACTCGGAGCCAGGGGACTTCGCGCTATCTGCGAGAGGATTATGACCGACGCTATGTATGACGCGCCGTCTTCAAAGTCCAAGGAGTTCAATCTCACCGTCGAATACGCGAAGAATAAACTTAGCGACAAATAATTTCCGGTCCTCAAGTCTGACCTCCTGTGGTGGCGTGGCTTGGGGATTATTGTATTTAATAAACGACTGAAAATTAAATGGTTATGGATAAGTATATTCAGGAAAACAAGGAACGATTTTTCGAGGAACTGTTCTCTTTGCTGAGGATTCCTTCCATCAGCTCCGAGCCGGCTCACAGGGAAGATATGACCCGCTGCGCCGAGCGTCTTGTGGAGCTTCTTCTTGAGGCAGGGGCTGACAGCGCCGCAGTTTATCCCACAGCGGGGCATCCGGTTGTCTTTGCCGAGAAAATCCTTTCATCGGAGCTTCCCACCGTGCTTGTCTATGGCCACTATGATGTCCAGCCGGTCGACCCTCTTGAACTTTGGGAAAGCGACCCGTTTGACCCGAAACTTCGCTATGGCGGAAGATATGGGGATGGGGCAATTTACGGCCGAGGGGCGAACGACGACAAGGGACAGCTCTTTATGCACCTCAAGGCATTCGAGTATCTGCTTCGCAGCGGGGAGCTTCGCCACAATGTAAAATTCCTCTTCGAGGGCGAGGAGGAAATCGGCAGTCCTTCGCTTGCGGCGTGGGCCGAGGAGCACAAGGAAATGCTTTCCGCCTCCGTCATCCTCGTTTCCGACACCACTATGATTTCCGACAGGGTGCCTTCAATCAACTGCGGAATGAGGGGACTGAGCTATCTGGAAGTCAAGGTGACGGGCCCGAACAAGGACCTTCACTCGGGGCATTACGGCGGCGCGGTCGCAAACCCGATAAATGTCCTCTGCGATATGATTTCCTCCCTCATCGACTCCGACGGCCGCATCACTGTGAAAGGCTTCTACGACTCTGTGGTTGAACTTTCCCCGGAGGACAGGGCGCAGCTCTCCCGCGCTCCGTTCGATTTGGAGGAATACAAGCAGTTCCTCGGCGTCGGGGAAGTGAAGGGCGAAAAGGGCTACACCACCCTTGAGCGCACCGGAATACGCCCCTGCCTTGATGTCTGCGGCATCTGGGGCGGGTTCACCGGCGAGGGCTCCAAGACCGTTCTGCCGAGCGAGGCGCACGCGAAAATTTCCATGCGTCTTGTCCCGAATCAGGACAGCGAGACCATTTCAAGGCTCTTCACTGAGCATTTCCTTTCCATCGCTCCGCCTACGGTGAAGGTGGAAGTGAAGGCTCTTCACGGGGGCAACGGCTTTCTCATCCCGATTTCCTCGAAGGCATACAGGGCGGCATCCCGCGCCATCGGAGAAGTTTACGGCGTCCAGCCTGTCCCTTCCCGCGGAGGCGGCAGCATTGCGATTCTCGCTGATCTTCAGAAAATCCTCGGCATAGACCCGCTCCTGATGGGTTTCGGCCTCGAAAGGGACACAATCCATTCCCCGAACGAGTCCTACCTCCTGAGCCAGTTCTTCTCCGGCATAGAGTCGATAATTCTTTTCTACAAATATTATTAACCTGCAGCAAAACTTATGAATACAACCGTTCTAATTCTTTCCTCTCTTGTAGCCCTTTGCGCAGGGGGTGCCCTTGCATGGGCTCTTCTGGGCAGGAAAATCAACGCCCTCAGGTCTCAACTATCTGATTCGCAGGCCGAGGCGAAAGTCCTTGAGACTCAGAACGAAATGCTCCGCCACTCCCGTGAAGACGACGAGCGCCACCACGCCGAGAGCCTCAAGGCGCAGGAAGACCGCTTCGGCGAGACACTTGAGAAGGTGACTGCGCAGATGAAGGACGCGACCGCCCAGATGCTCAAGGAGCGTCAGGAGGAGTTTTCCGCCTCGAGCAAGGACAACCTCGGACAGATTGTGACCCCGCTTCGCGAAACCATCGACAAGATGAAGCAGGCGATGAACGAGAACGCCCTCAAGCAGAACGAGCTCAGCGGCCAGATGAAGGCGAATCTCGAGAATATGATGCGCCACAGCGATGCGGCCCGCAAGTCTGCCGACGACCTCACCCAGGCTCTTCGCCACGGCACCAAAGTCCAGGGAAACTGGGGTGAGAAAGTCCTCGACGAACTTCTTCAGTCCCAGGGACTTACAAGGGGAGTGCACTACGATGTGCAGGCGACTCTCCGTGAGGCTGACGGCTCGGCCGTTCTGAGCGAAGACGAAAAGAGAAAGTGCCCTGACGTTATCCTGCATCTTGACCAGCGGAGGGATGTAATCATAGACTCCAAAGTCTCTCTTTCAGCCTTTATGGACTATGTGAGTGCAACTGACGAACAGGTCCGCCGCAATGCTCTCGCTTCCCACATCCAGAGCCTACAGAAGCACGTAAACGAGCTTTCAAAAAAGAATTATTCCGCGTATGTAAAGCCTCCGAAGGTGTGCGTGGATTATGTGATTATGTTCGTCCCGAATATCGGCGCGCTGTGGACCGCTCTGAACGAGCAGCCTGACCTTTGGCGCAGGGCGATGGAAAAGAACGTTTTCATCGCGGACGAGCAGACCCTGTATGCGGCTCTGCGCATTATAAACCTCACCTGGCAGCAGATTGCCCAGGTGGAAAACTATAGGAAGGTCTTTGCTCTTGCAGACGAGATGATGACACGGGTGGGGCAGTTCACAAAGAAGTACAAGGAGATTGGCGATGCGCTCGCAAAGGCGCAGAAAGTCTACGATGAAGGTTCCAGGAAACTCGCTCCGTCAGGTAAGAGCATTCTCAAGACCTGCGACAAACTCAAAGAATTGGGCGCTAAGGAAGATACGGAGAATCCGATTATCGTTCCGGATTCAGATGACTCCGCTGCCGAGCATCTCGTCGTCGGCGGCGTACCAGACGGCGAACTGTCCGGGGGTGATGCCTCTCTGGGGCTCGTCGAATAGGATGAAAAGGCCGCTCGGGCGCTGGAGAAGCGTCGCTCCCTGAAGAGGCTGACGGTAGCGGATGCGGACCCTGAGGTGCTGAATGTCGCCATCCTTCATCCGAAGGTCTTCCCTGATCCAGTGGATTTCCTCCTTCGGGATTCTCAGACAGCTGCGTGAAAGGCCCTTGTGGCGGTGTCCTTCCCCTACATATATTATATTGCGGTCTATATCGGTCTCGATGACGAAAATGGAGTCGCTGTGTCCGCCGATGTTAAGTCCCTTGCGCTGTCCGATGGTGTAGAACTGCGCCCCGTCGTGCTTTCCGACAATCTTCCCCCAGGGATTTTCCTTCCAGCGGGTCTTTTTCGCGTGCTTTTTTCCGCTGCGGTAGGTCTCGGTCTCGAAATGAATCGAAGAATAATCAATCGGGGTGCTGAGCGTAAGGAGGTCTTCGTCAGAAATCTCCCGGAGTTTCCCTTCGTCCCACGGACATCCCTCATTCTTAGTCTCCGAAGCCTTGTCCTCGCTGACATAGTCTGAAATCAGTTTGGCTTCGCCCGTGTGCCCCTGGGGAAGAAGAGAGTTCAGAATCTGCGTAATCTTCTGATAGTGAGCGTTATGGGCAAAAAACTCGTCGTAAACCTCCACCACATCCCCTTCGCGCGGAAGGAGTTTTTGCTTGAGGAAGGTAGGCAGGTCCACTTTTCCCACGAAACAGATTCCCTGCGAGTCCTTTTTGTCGGCGGATGGGAGCTCGGCCTCGCGGGCAATTCTCCTTACCTCCGGCTTTTCAATGTCCCCGATGGGGAAGAGCGCCGTTGAAAGCTGCTCCTGGGTGAGCTGGCAGAGGAAATAGCTCTGGTCCTTGTTCGGGTCGCTGCCCTCGAAAATCCTGTATATCGGGGTTTCGCCCTTGCAGTCGCCCCAGGTCTTGGGAACGAGAATTTCCCGTCCATCGCTGTCCTTCACCGTTTCCTTTCTGCAATAATGGCCCGTCGCCACCATATCGGCGCCGAGTTTTTTTGCGGTTTCCCAGAAGGCGGCGAACTTTATCTCCCTGTTGCACAGCACATCCGGGTTGGGGGTGCGTCCCTTCTCGTATTCGTCGAACATATAATCCACAACCCTCTCCCTGTATTCTTTGCTAAGGTCCACGAAATAGAACGGGATGCCGATTTTCCTTGCGACCATCTCGGCCACAAACCTGTCCTCCTCCCACTCGCATTCGCCGTGAAGTGTGGTGGAGGCATCGTGCCAGTTCTGCATAAACAGGGCAAAGACGTCGTAACCCTGTCTTTTCAGCAGCAGGGCGGCAACGCTCGAATCGACTCCTCCGGAGAGGCCAATGCAGATTTTCATAATTATTTCTTATATTTGCGGTTACCTTATTATTAAGGCGACTTATCTTGTAAGGAAGTCTGGAACTGAAGCGGGGATTTCGCTCCATTTTTCAGACGGAGTGCAAAGTTAGTAAAACACATAGTTATGACAAAAAAAGTCTTGGAAATATCCTATCTCGAATTTGACTCGATAGATGAACTCCCCTCAGCTGACAGGGAACTCGCTCTTGCGGCAAGGGAGGCGATAGGGGGGTCTTACGCTCCATATTCGCGATTCAATGTGGGTGCTGCGGTGCGGCTTTCTGACGGAACGGTCGTTACCGGGGCGAATCAGGAGAATGCGGCCTATCCGTCGGGGCTTTGCGCGGAAAGGACCGCAATGTTCTATGCCAATGCGCATTATCCGGACAAGGCTATGACCGAAATCGCCATTGCGGCAAGTCAGGAGGGGGTTTTGTGCGACGAGCCGGCCACCCCTTGCGGAAACTGCCGGCAGGTTATGGCGGAGTATCAGACTAAGGGCGGCGTGCCGATGGCGGTGCTGCTTGTAGG
>CAYNDY010000001.1:1487-14652 GCA_964396105.1 uncultured Muribaculaceae bacterium | reverse complement strand
TCGTTTGCAGATCCAAAGGAATTGACTACCTTTGCAGCGGGGTAAGTCATACACGACCAGCTCCCTCCAAATTCTCCCAGGGTCGGAAGGCAGCAAGAGTAGGAGGTTGTAGCGGTGCGATGTATGTAGCTTACCCTTTTTTTGTGCAACAAAAAAAGGGTAAGCGGCGATTCCATTAAAGAATATTTGTAAATTTGCGCGGGTTTTGGGTTTCGTGGGGCTTGGTTTGGAATGGATAGATAATAATTAACAATTAAAAATACATTTTTGATTATGAGAAAACACATTGTTGCAGGAAACTGGAAAATGAACACCACTGTTCCTGAGGGAGTTGAACTTGCCAAGGCTGTAGTTGCAAAATCAGCTGAGGTTCCGTCTGACGTCAAACTCATCATCGCTCCGCCATTTGTACACCTTGCACCTGTTGCCGAGGTTGTAAAGGGCTCGAAGGTAGGCCTTTCAGCTCAGAACTGCGCTGACAAGGAAAAGGGCGCCTACACCGGTGAGGTTGCAGTGAACATGCTTTCTTCAGTAGGCTGCGAATACACAATCCTCGGCCACTCAGAGCGCAGGCAGTACTACGGCGAGACTGACGCGAAACTCGTTGACAAGATTCACCTTGCACTCGCTGCAGGTCTTTCTCCTATCTTCTGCATCGGCGAGAACCTTGAGCAGAGGGAAGCCGGAAAGCACTTCGAGGTTGTCACCGAGCAGGTCAAGAATGTGCTCTACACCCTTTCAGCAGAGGAAATGGCAAAGGTTATCGTAGCTTACGAGCCGGTTTGGGCCATCGGAACAGGCAAGACCGCAACTGCAGAGCAGGCAGAGGAAATCCACGCTTGCGTCCGCAAGGTGCTCGCTGAGAAATTCGGCGCACTCGCAGAGGAAATCACCATTCTCTACGGCGGAAGCTGCAAGCCTTCAAACGCAAAGGAGCTTTTCGCGCAGCCTGACATCGACGGAGGTCTTATCGGAGGCGCCGCTCTGAAGGCTGATGATTTCATCGCAATCGCACTGTCATTCTAATCGAGGCTGAATAAAAGCGGTCTACTGCGTTCCTCTCCTAGCCAAAATCCTCACAACCCAAAGGTTGCTCCGGTATTTGGCGTCGTCGAGAGCCTTGTATCCCATCTTTTATTCAACCTCTCACTCAACGATTGTTATGGTAAATAACATAGAAAAAATGAATAGGGCCGCTGACAACATTAGGGTGTTGGCGGCCTCTATGGTTGAAAAGGCCAAGTCCGGACATCCGGGCGGAGCTATGGGCGGAGCGGACTTCATCAATGTCCTTTTCGCCGAATATCTGGTCTATGACCCGGAAAACCCTGCGTGGGAGGGCCGTGACCGCTTCTTCCTTGACCCCGGACATATGAGCACTATGCTCTATTCCGCACTTGCCTTCTGCGGCCGCTTCACTCTCGAAGAACTTTCAGAGTTCCGCCAGTGGGGGAGTCCCACTCCGGGACATCCCGAAAGGTGCGTGGAAAGGGGCATTGAGAACACTTCCGGCCCGCTCGGCCAGGGACACACCTTCGCGGTCGGCGCCGCAATAGCCGCCAAGTTCCTCAAGGCCCGTCTCGGCGAAGTGATGAGCCAGAGAATCTACACCTACATCTCCGATGGAGGCATTCAGGAGGAGATTTCTCAGGGCGCGGGCAGGATTGCCGGCACGCTAGGCCTGGACAACCTCATTATGTTCTACGACTCCAACCACATCCAGCTCTCCACCGAGACCGCTGTCGTGGACAACGAGGATGTTGCGGCGAAATACGCTGCCTGGGGCTGGAACGTTCTGAAAATCAATGGAAACGATGTGGCCCAGATCCGCTCGGCTCTCGACGCCGCTCTCATCCCGAACGGCCGTCCGACCCTTATAATCGGCGAGACCGTAATGGGCAAGGGCGCTCTCCGCGCTGACGGCACAAGTTACGAGAACTGCTGTGCAACTCACGGCGCTCCGCTCGGGGGCGACGCCTACACAAATACCGTAAAGGCTCTCGGGGCAGATCCTGAGAATCCGTTTGTAATCTTCCCGGAAACAGAGGAAATTTATTCCGCAAGAAAGGAGGAACTCCGGACTATTGTCGCTTCACGCAAGGCCGCAGAGGCCGCCTGGGCTGCCGCAAATCCTGAACTTGCTGCGAAAAAGGCACGCTGGTTCAGCGGAAAGCTTCCGGAAGTGGACTGGAGAGCGATTGAGCAGAAACGGGACATTTCCACCCGTGTAGCTTCCGCGGCGGTGCTTGGAGTGCTCGCGGAGCAGATTGACAATATGATTGTCGCTTCAGCCGACCTTTCCAACTCCGACAAGACCGACGGCTTCCTCAAGAAGACCCACGCATTCTCCAACGGAGACTTCAGCGGAGCGTTCTTCCAGGCAGGAGTTTCCGAGCTCACGATGGCCTGCTGCTGCATCGGAATGATGCTTCACGGCGGCGTGGTTTCGGCCTGCGCGACCTTCTTCGTATTCTCCGACTATATGAAGCCGGCCATCAGAATGGCTGCTCTTATGGAGGTTCCAGTGAAATTCATCTGGTCCCACGACGCGTTCCGTGTGGGCGAGGACGGTCCTACCCACGAGCCTGTGGAGCAGGAAGCGCAGATCCGCCTTATGGAGAAGCTCAAGAACCATCACGGAGAGAACTCTATGCTGGTTCTTCGCCCTGCCGATGCCGATGAGACTACGGTGGCGTGGAAACTCGCGATGGAAAACACCAAGACTCCTACCGCGCTCATCCTTTCCCGTCAGAACATAAAGAGCCTCCCGGAGGACAACGACTACAACGCAGTTTCCCGCGGCGCCTACATAGTTGCCGGCTCCGACAAACTCTACGACTACGGTCTCGGGGCTAAGGAAGTCGTTCTTGTGGCTTCGGGGTCCGAAGTGGCCACTCTTGCCGCCGGAGCGGAACTTCTCAGGGAAAAAGGCATTCGCTGCCGCATAGTTTCGGCTCCTTCTGAGGGACTTTTCCGCAGCCAGAGCCTTGAGTATCAGGAGGAAATCATTCCGCCGGGAGCTAATGTGTTCGGCCTCACCGCCGGACTCCCTGTGACCCTTCAGGGTCTTGTGGGCTCCAACGGAACGGTCTTCGGCCTTGAATCCTTCGGCTTCTCCGCCCCGTACAAGGTGCTTGACGAGAAACTCGGTTTCACTGCCGAAAACGTTTATAATCAGGTCCTTGACACTCTGTTATAGGAAAGTCAACAATAGAAAAAAGGAGATGACCCCCAAAAAGTCGTCTCCTTTTTTATTTGTGCGTGGCGGAAGCCTCTTACTCTCTGTCTAGCCACAAATTCTGTAGAAACAGATTGCAGTACTCGATCCAGTTTTTCCACGTATGCCCGCCGCCGGAGAGATTGTAGCGGTGAGGGTAGTCGTGATTGTTGAGGTAGAAATCGAACTGCTGCGTGGAGCAGTAGAAAACATCCCAGAAGCCCGCCATAATCCAGTAAATGCGCGGAGGATTGCTGAACTGAACCGAAAGTTTCTCCTTCAGACCGCTGTAGAACCCGTTGTTGTGTCCGCGTTTGAAGGCAGGCTTAATCATAGGGGAGAACATCCCCACATAGTCAAACATATCGGGGAAGTTAGCCGAGATGAAAATGGCCTGAAGAGCGCCTATCGAAAGCCCAGCGATGGCCCTTCCTTCCTTTGAGCGGATTGTGCGGTAGAGGCTGTCGACGGTCCCCACAACATCCTTCGGGAACAGCGACTCCACCACTCCGTCAATCTCGAAAAACGCCTCTCCGACCGGTTTGCGGCGTCCGTAGCGGTAGTCTTCGTCGTTGTTGTACTGGTTGGTGTTCGGGAAAACCACAATCATCGGTTTCACTTTGCCCTCAAGGGTGAGGCTGTCGATGTCGTGCAGAACACCTCCTTTCTCAATCCACGCCGTTTCCGAGCCCCTCGCTCCGTGGAGAAGATAGACAACGGGGTAGGATTCAGTGGTATTGTCGTAATTTTCAGGGAGATACACGAACATCCTTCTTTCTCCGAGCTTCGCCTGCGAACTCCGGCAGTAGAGCGTGTCGAGCCTTCCCCTGCATTTGTAGGAGGTCTCAAGCGGCGCGTATGCACTCTGCCTCACCCGTGGCTCCGCGCTCGTGGAAGCGGCTGCGCCTGCAAGGAGACTGATGCTCAGCAGAACCTGTCCGAAAATCTGATTTATTGTTTTTCTAATCATTTAATTTTTCCTTAAGTCTCGCAAACGGTTTCTCGTTGCGGAACCTGAGTTATTTTTGTTCATCAGCCTTCACGGCATCATCTGTAACTGTCTTTGCTTCACTGCTTTCCGGGAAAATCCTCTCGGTAAACAAAAGCAGATTCCCGTTTTGCGAGTCGGCGTGCAGGGCAAAAATGTGGAAACGCTCCGATGCTCTGCAACCTATTCGTTTGCGAAGTTCCTCGCTGGAAATTCTAACCCCTCTTGCGCTCACTTCGGCCTCGGGATGCGTTTTTCCGAACTCTTTTATTGTCTTTCCGCTCAGCGGGGCGACTTCCAGAATCCTGAAGAGTTTCCCCCCGTCCGTAAGGGATATGGCCTCACCGCTCATGTTAAGAGAGTCGGAACCATTGCCCGCATTAAGAGAGTCGGAGACATTGTCCGCATTAAGTGAGAGGGAACCGTTGTCCATTATATAATAATGTGTGTCGTGCCCCAGCATCGCAGCCCCCAGCTTTTCCCCGATTAGGTCGAAGCATCCGGCCTTCATCAGCGCCTTCCCGGGCTCGAAAAGAACCGCTCCACTCTCAATCTCATTTTCCCCGGCAAGGCGGCAACAACTTCCGTTCCCCACACCCTCGGCTGCCTTGAGTGCAAACTCATATTCCAGCAGCGGCTTATCGCCGCAGTCGAGATTGAAAGCCTTCACAACGCAAGGCCTTTTCCCTGAGGCCTTTACATCCTCGCGGCCCAACCTCACCAGCAGCTCCTTGCATTCTCCTCCGGCTTCGATAATCTGCACTTCGCGACATCGCCGCTCTCCAAGCCTTTTTACGACCATTGAGACATCCGCCATAGGGGAGAGCTTCAGAACGACTGAAGGTGCTATCTCAAGCAGCCTCTGCTCAATTTCCAGAATATCCGGTGAGCAGTCCTCAAGCAGGAAGACTTTGTTTCCGCAGCCGTCGCGTCTGGCCGGGTCCAGAAATATGACATCAGGATGGAACTTTTCAAGAAGACTTCCGAGATTTCCGCCCTCCACCTTGAGGCTTTCCATCGATGTCTCAAAAGAATGAACATCAATGTTCCACGCTCCCCAAACCCCGAAATTGTACCTTGCAGCTTCGCTGAGAAGGGGATTCATCTCGTTGTAGAACACTTTTTCAGCGATGCGGGAAAACTCAAGGCTGTCAACTCCGAGTCCTCCGGTGAGGTCGGCGACGCGTGGCCCTTCCGCGGCCTCGGAACGGGAGCCGCTGAGGCGATTCCTCTTGAAAATTTCAGCGATGAAATCGGCTTTGTGTCGGGCCGTGACGGCGCTGCTGCACTGCTCGGCACTGAGGGTGAGCGGCATAACGAGCCCCGGCTCAGTGGCCCAGAGAGGCGCTTTTGAGGAAAGTTTTCTGCGGCAAAGAAGTGTGCTTGCAGCGGCCCCGACATCAATGCCGGGCCACTTGTCCTTCTGGAGGACAAGCCGGGAAGGGTCGTCGCCGTAGTGTTCCACGACAAATTCCGACAGCCGTTGTATGTTCACTGATGCACTTTCCATTTTTGAGCCTGCAAATATACGCCAAAAAACCAAATTTTATTGTATTTTTGTGCCTACTTATTCAAAACCTTGCGGAAGACGGATTGCCCTCTTGCAGCGGGTATTTAAGCAGTAGAGCAGAAAATAAGTAAAACTAATTAATATAGAAGAACTATGGACTATATGGAAGTCGCAAAATCTTGGCTGTTAGGCGATTATGACGCCGAAACCAAGGCTGCCGTACAAAATCTCATCGCCTCCGGTGACGCCACCGCCCTTGAAGACGCATTCTACCGCCGTCTCGAATTCGGAACCGGCGGACTTAGGGGAAAAATGGGCGTGGGAACGAACAGAATGAACAAATATACTGTCGGAATGGCCACCCAGGGCCTTGCAAACTACATCCTTTCGCACTGCCCGGGCACGGAGCACTCCGTCTGCATCTCCTTCGACAGCCGCAACAACAGTTCTGCTTTCGCGAAAATCACGGCCGAAGTCCTCGCCAACAACGGCATAAATGTCTGGCTCTATGACAATCTGCGCCCGATTCCGCTTCTGAGTTTCGCGGTGAGGACCAAGAAAGCTGATGCCGGAGTGATGATTACCGCATCCCACAACCCTAAGGAATACAACGGTTACAAGGTGTTCTGGAACGACGGAGCACAGGTTATTTCCCCTGTTGACAAGGAAATTGTGGAGGAGGTGAACAAAATCACCGACCCGTCGATGGTGAAATTCAACCCCGGAGACACCTGCGCCGAGATTCAGCTGATGGGAAGCGAGATGGACAAGGCTTATATGGATGCTGTGACTACCCTGATGCTCTCTCCTGAGGCTGTTGCTAAGCACAGCGATATGAAAATCGTCTACACCCCGCTTCACGGCTCGGGAGTGAACATTGTGCCGGCGCTACTGAAGAGAATCGGCTTCAAGAACATTCTCCACGTACCGGAGCAGGACATCAGCGACGGGAATTTCCCTACGGTCCAGTCTCCTAACCCGGAGAACGGCGAGGCTCTCACGCTGGCGATTGCAGTGGCTGACCGCGAGGGAGCGGACCTTGTGCTCGCAACCGACCCTGACGCTGACCGCGTGGGCATTGCAGTGAGGAATCCCGAGGGCAAAATGGTGCTTCTCAACGGCAACCAGACCGGATCCATCCTCACCTACTACATCCTTCGCCGCCGTAGCGAGAAGGGAACGCTCTCGGCGAAGAACTACTGCGTCAAGACCATCGTGACCACCGAACTTATCCGTGCAATCTGCGACAAATACGGTGTAAAGCTCTACAATGTCCTCACCGGGTTCAAATACATCGCCGACGTCGTCCGCCGCAATGAGGGCAAGGGCGAGTTCGTCTGCGGAGGAGAGGAGAGCTACGGCTTCAATGTGGGCGAGTTCGTTCGCGACAAGGATGCCCCGATTTCCTGCGCTATGGTTGCCGAGTGCGCCGCCTGGGCTGCAGAGCAGGGCAAAACCCTCTATGAGCTGCTCCAGGACCTTTACTCCGAGTTCGGCTACTACCGCGAGGCTCTTGTTTCTCTCGTCCGCGAGGGAAAAGCCGGTGCGGAGGAGATTGCCGGGATTATGGTGGATATGAGAAACAATCCGCCTAAGACTCTCGCCGGAGAGAAGGTTGTCAAAGTAATCGATTACCTCAAACCTGAGGAAACAGGCCTGCCTTCATCAAATGTGCTTCAGTTCTACTCAGCCGGGGGTGATGTCGTTTCAGTGCGTCCTTCCGGCACGGAGCCAAAGATCAAGTTCTACTTCGGAGCTCACGGAAAGACCGCCGATGCGAAAATCGCAGCTCTAAAAGAACAGTTCGGTCTGTAAGCCTTTTTAATTGAAATTTCCACACCTCTATAACTATGAACAGGAAAATCCTATGGCTGCACGGTTTTGGAGGATCGCCCAAGTCGGGGATAGTAAACTTCCTTAGGAAGTACTATCCCCAATTTGATTGGGTGGCCCCCGAGCTTACTCACCATCCGGGGGAGTCGATAGAGAAAATAAACGCCATACTTGCCTCTGAAAGCGATGTGGCGGCCATTCTTGCGACTTCGCTGGGAGGATTTTATGCAATCTGTTCGGACTTCCGGGGTCCGGAACTGGTGATTAATCCTGCCGTGAACCCCTACGATACCATCCAGAAGCATCTTGGGGTGAACCGCTGGTTCGGGCCGCGCTCGGACGGGGCGACCGAGTTCACCGTGACGGCGGAGGATGTGGAGGAATTCAAGGCCTTTCCGCTTCCTCTTGGGGATGAGAACTGCCTGACGCCTACAGGTGAGGAGGCCTTCCCCGGGATGCTTCCGGACAGGATTCTGTGCCACTTCGCCGAGCACGACCCTCTTCTTGGAGAGGAGGTGAAGGCGGATTACGAGAGGCTGTTTCCGAGCCGCGAGATGATGACTCACCACGTTCTGCCGGGGCATATCGTCACGGAGAGCTACATCGTGCGCGTTCTGCCTAAATTCATCTGGAATGTGTAGGGGCGATTGCCCTAAAAAGCGCATTGCTGCGTTGTGTTCATCGGTGAAAAATAGTAAACTGTTATGACTCAGATAGTTTTGCCCGAAGGGGAGCACCCGCTTGTCTTTTATCTCGCGGCAGAGGAGTTTGTAGCTGACAATTTCTATGGGCTCTTTCCCGCGAACGAGGCAGGCGGACCTGCAGACTTGCCTTGTGGAACATCGGTTTTAGGTTCCACAGCGGGGGAGAACCCGTCCGCGTGGAACACCAGGGGAGCGTTCTTCATCTGGCAGGTTCCCCCGACGGTCATCTTCGGCCGCAATCAGGATATGTATGCCGAGGTGAATGTCTCCTACTGCCGCTCGAACGGAATCCGGATGTTCCGCAGAAAGAGCGGAGGCGGGTGCGTCTATGCCGACTGGGGCAACATAATGATTTCATACATAAGGCCTTGCGCAGACGGAGTCCAATCTCTTTTCTCCGAATATCTCTCCCTGCTCAGCTCGTTTCTGCGCTCCCTTGGCCTTAATGCGGAAGTCTCGGGACGCAACGATGTGCTCGTGGACGGAAGAAAAGTCTCCGGAAACGCCTTTTCGCTCCGCACGAACGGCGTCGGGATAGTTCACGGCACTCTTCTCTACGATCTGGATTTCGCCGCTATGTCCGCCGCCATAACCCCTTCGCGCTCAAAACTCGAAAGCAAGGGAGTCAAGTCCGTGGAACAGAGGGTGTTGAATCTGAAGGAAAAACTTGACGGGGATTTTTCCTCTCTGCGGGAGGTCAGCGGAGAGAAGAAAACGCCTTCGGAAGCAAAAAATATGGGCCTCGATGCTTTGAAATCGGCGATTATTTCTTACTTTTGTTGCGATGAACTGAAACTTTCGGAAGGCGACATTTCGCAGATTTCTGAAATTGAGCGGACCTATCTCGACCCGGTCTTTATCCGGGGCCGCAGGGGAGCCTCCGACGACAGTTTGTAACGCACTAAGAATAACATAACTCCGGTATGGAAGATAAAAAAACTTGTTTGTACGACCGCCACATCGCTCTCGGCGCTCAGATGAGCCCTTTCGGCGGCTTCATTATGCCTATCCAGTATTCTTCAATCACAGAGGAGCACAATGCCGTCCGCAACAATGTCGGAATGTTCGACGTAAGCCATATGGGCGAAGTGTTTGTTAGCGGTGAGGATGCGGAAAAGTTTGTCAATCACATCTTTACAAACGAAATCGCGGGCATTCCCGAGGGGAAGATCCTTTACGGAATGATGCTCCGGGAGGACGGCGGCGTGGTTGACGACCTTCTTGTCTACAAGATGTTCGAGCCGGGGCGCTTCCTGCTTGTTGTGAACGCCGCGAACATCGACAAGGACTTCGACTGGATAAAGACTCAGGCTGCGGGCTACAATGTGAAACTCGAAAACGAGTCCGAGGCGTGGGGCGAAATTGCCCTGCAGGGCCCGAATGCGGAGAAAACTATCGTGGAAGTGCTTGGCCTGAAGGAGGTTCCGTCGCTGGAGTTCTACACTTTCAGGGAGTTTCTCTGGCAGGGCAAACGCCTTATAATAAGCCGTACGGGCTACACAGGCGAGGACGGATTCGAGATTTATGCCGCCGAGGAGGCGATTGTTGAAATCTGGGACCTGTTCCAAAAGGCCGGAGTCACTCCTTGCGGACTTGGTTGCCGTGACACCCTCCGTTTCGAAGCCGGACTGCCACTCTATGGCCACGAGCTCAACGACGAGACCACTCCCATCGAGTCTTCGCTCGGAATGTTCGTCAAGACCGATAAGGCGGAGTTCATCGGACGGGAAGTCGTTGCAAGACAGAAAGTTGAGGGCGTAGGAAAGAAACTCGTGGGGATTGAAATCTTCGACAGGGCCATTCCTCGTGCCGGTTATCCTGTTCTGGATGAAAACGATGTCCAGATTGGCGCTGTCACCACAGGCTATCACTCCATTTCCCTTGACAGAAGCATCTGTATGGCTTTTGTGGACGCCGCGCACTCCAAACTCGACACCCCGGTAAAAATCCAGATTCGCAAGAAAATCTTCCCCGGCAAGGTGGTGAAAAAGCGCTTCTACACCCCGAACTACAAGAAATAGCATAAAGGGAATCTATAGGAGATTTTCCTCTAGGCCAAGTAAAATAGAAACTTAGACAAATAGTTGATAACTAATAAATTATTATAGATTATGGCAAAAGTAATTGCAGGACTTAAATACGCCCGCTCGCACGAATGGGTTAAGGTTGAGGGCGACGTCGCCGTCATCGGAATTTCAGATTATGCCCAGCATTCTATGGGCGACCTCTCATACGTCGATATGCCCGATGTTGACGACGAGTTCAGCGCAGGGGAGACTTTCGGAGCAGTAGAGAGCGTAAAAGCCGCCTCAGACCTCTATGCACCGGTTTCAGGAAAGGTAATCGAGGTGAACTCCGCCCTTGAGGACGAGCCTGAGCTTCTCAACAGCGACCCTTACGGCAACTGGATCATCAAACTTCAGATGAGTGACCTTTCCGAGCTGGACGCTCTTCTTGACGCCGCAGCATACGAAAAAATCTGCGAATAACATCTCCCCGCAGGCACCCTCCGCGGGTTTCGCAGCGAAACTAAAGCAGTCAAAAACATTGCATAAATGCAGAAAATAAAACCGTTTGCATATTTCCCCCACACCGAGGAAGATGTGCAGCAGATGTTGAATAAAATCGGGGTACGGGACCTTCAGGGACTGTACTCCGATGTTCCGTCTGAATTCATATACAAAGGTGAATATGACCTTCCCGAGGCTATGTCCGAGATAGAGGTCAGGGAATATTTCGAGAAAATCGCTTCAGAGAATGTTCCTCTCAAAGTTTTCACAGGCCTCGGAGCCTACGACCACTACTGCCCGTCAGTCGTGCCGTACATCCTCTCCCGCAGCGAATTTCTCACGGCATACACCCCGTACCAGGCTGAAATTTCCCAGGGAACACTCCGCTATATATTTGAGTGGCAGAGTTTTATCTGCCGTCTAACCGGGATGGATGTAGCCAATGCTTCGATGTATGACGGAGCCACTTCCGCAGCTGAAGCAATGATGATGGCGTTTGCCTGCACAAAGAAAAAGCAGCGTTTCCTCGTTTCCGAGACCCTTCTCCCCAATGTCCGTGAAGTTGTCGCTACCTATGCGAAATTCCACGGCGTCTGCCTTGAAACCGTTCCGGAGAAGGACGGCGTGACCTCATTCGAGGCCGTTCGGGAGGCGCTTTCAAAGGGGGATGTTGCCGGAGTTCTTGTACCCGGAATCAACAAATATGGCGTCATAGAGCCTCTCGGGGGCTATGCTGACGCTCTTCACGGGGCCGGTGCGGTGCTGGTCGAGTATTGCGACCCGTCGTCCCTTGCGGTTATAAAGACTCCGGGAGAGTATGGGGCGGACATCGTCTGCGGAGATGCGCAGAGCCTCGGAATCCCGCTTTCATTCGGCGGGCCTTACGTGGGATTTCTCGCCTGCAGGCAGGATTATATGCGAAAACTTCCTGGCCGTCTTGTGGGCGAAACCGTCGATGTGGACGGAAAGAGGGCGTTTGTCCTCACGCTTCAGGCCCGCGAGCAGCACATCAGAAGGGAGAAGGCGACTTCGAACATCTGTTCCAACCAGTCGCTGATGGCCCTGTATGTGACTGTCTATCTTGCGCTTATGGGCAGCGAGGGCCTTCGCGGAGTGAATGACCTTTCTTACTCCGGCGCGCATTATCTGCGCTCAGAACTTCTTAAAACCGGACTTTTCGAGGCTCCGTTCTCCTGTGAGAGACCGTTCCTCAAGGAGTTCGTGCTCCGCTTCAAGGGGGATGTCGCTTCGTTGCAGCAGAGGCTTCTCGATGCGGGGATATTTGCCGCAGTCGAGGTTGAAAAAGGCCTCGTATCTTTCTGTGTCACAGAGAAAAGAACCCGGGAGGATTGCGACAGACTCGTTGAGGCCGTGAAGTTATTGGCTGAGGAAGGAAAATGCAGCTTAAATTGCAAATAGGGAGGAAGAGCGATGAAATACTACGATAAACTTATATTCGAACTTTCAGCGGATGGAAGAAGGGGATTCACTCTTCCTGTAAACCGCTATCCTTCAGGCTCTTGCGGCTCTAAGAACAAGACTTCGGATAAGACTCTCAGCTTAGGTGAAGATGCCCACTCATTTGAGGCAATCCCTTCGGAACTTCGAAGGGAGGCTCCTCTTGAACTCCCTTCTGTGAGCGAACCGGATGCCGTTCGCCACTACACCCTGCTTTCCCAGATGAACTTCGGAGTTGACACGGGCTTTTATCCACTTGGCAGCTGCACGATGAAATATAACCCGAAAATCAACGAGGAAATAGCCTCAATGAAGGCTTTCGCGGGGATTCATCCTCTTCAGCCGCTTTCTACGGTTAAGGGATGCACCAGGGTTTACGAAGAACTTTCCAAGTCCCTTTCGGCAATTACCGGAATGGCGGCTTTCACCCTCAATCCTTTCGCCGGGGCTCACGGAGAGCTTACCGGACTTATGGTTATGAGGCAGTATCACATCTCGAGGGGAGATCTTGGGCGCCGCAAGGTGATAGTTCCGGACTCTGCCCACGGCACAAACCCCGCTTCAGCCGCTGTCTGCGGGCTTGAGGTGGTGCAGGTGAAATCCAAGGCGGACGGAAGAATTGATGTGGAGAGCCTTAGGCCGCTTCTTGACGAGAGCGTAGCCGGGATTATGATGACAAACCCGAACACACTCGGACTTTTCGAGAGCGAAATCAAGGAAATTGCCTCCCTCGTGCACGCTTGCGGAGGACTTTTGTACTACGACGGAGCGAATATGAACCCGCTCATCGGCGTTGTGAGACCGGGGGATATGGGCTTTGACATAATGCACCTCAATCTCCACAAATCATTCTCCACTCCTCACGGCGGCGGAGGCCCAGGCTCAGGTCCTGTTGGAGTTGCCGCGCGGCTGGTTCCATATCTTCCGAAGCCTTGCTTTTATGTG
>CAYNDY010000001.1:0-1387 GCA_964396105.1 uncultured Muribaculaceae bacterium | reverse complement strand
GAATAAGCGGCTTCCAGGGCAATTTCACGGTGCTCCTGAAGGCTCTCACATATATTCTTATGCTCGGAAAGGAGAATGTAAAGGCTGTGGGCCCGCTTGCGACCCTCAGCGCGAACTACATAAAGGAATCGCTTCGCGACAGCTACGAATTGCCGATTGAGGGCGTATGCAAGCACGAATTCGTGTTCAACGGCCTCAAGGACAAGTCCACCGGAGTCACCACTCTGGATGTCGCCAAAAGGCTTCTCGACTATGGTTTCCACGCGCCGACAATCTATTTCCCGCTTCTTTTCCACGAGGCGATTATGATTGAGCCGACGGAGACCGAGTCAAAGGAAACTCTTGACGCGTTCATCGATGTGATGCACAGGATTGCCGCCGAGGCGCTCTCCGACCCGGAGAGTCTCAAGAGCGCACCGCACACTACGCCTGTTCGAAGACTAGACGAGACAACTGCAGCTAGATCTCCAAAACTACGGGTTTGAATAAAATCGGTAAATTATGAAAATCATAATAATCGGCGGGGGACCGGGCGGATATGAAACTGCCGTTGCGGCCGCTAAAAAGGGGCTTGAGGTGACTTTAATCTCGGCCGGTCCTCTTGGAGGCACCTGCCTTAATGTCGGCTGCATCCCCACCAAATGCTTTTGCCACGACGCAAAGGCGTACTCGCTGTCCCGCGAAAATGCTTCCGGAGAGCAGGGGATGTCTGCCGATGATGCCTCCTCCCAGCCGATGGAGGCCGCCTCAGAGGCCCTCAGGAAGATGGTTGAGAGGAAAAACGGGGTCGTCGCTCAGCTTCGCGCGGGAGTGGAGACCCTTCTTAAGGGAGTGGAAGTTGTGCGCGGAATTGCCCGCGTCGCGGATTCCCGCACCGTAAGAGTCTGGCCCACCGAAGATGAAATGGTCTCCGATCCGTCTCTCTCTGCCGAACTCTCTGACTATAAGGAATATACAGCCGACAGCATAATCATCGCCACGGGTTCCCACCCTTCCTGGCTCAAGGTCCCGGGAGCGGCTACAACTCCGGGCGTTGTGGGTTCATCTGAAATCCTGAGCCTTCAGAAGGTGCCCCGCAGGCTCGCGGTAATCGGCGGAGGGGTAATCGGAGTCGAATTTGCCGGCATTTTCGCCGCCCTCGGCTCAAAAGTCACCATTCTGGAGTACTGCAAGAACATCCTTCCGAATATGGATGCGGATATGTCCAAAAGACTCAAGCAGGCCCTAATGAAAAAGGGAATCACCATTCTTACGGGCGCGGAGGTCACCGCAATCTCCTCCGCCCGGGAAATTGATGAACGAACTTGCCCATCGGCGGAGGTGGACGGGACCGAAAATCCGAATTTGTCGGCTGGAGGAGAGCAGATCCAGATTGTAAGCTACAAGT